>DASXAI010000707.1:0-2645 GCA_036406775.1 Acidimicrobiales bacterium | reverse complement strand
GAGATCACCGCGGACGTGCTGCCGGTCGGCGGCCGTACCTTCCGGCCCGGTTGCCCGGGGGCGCCGCCGCCTCTTGCCGTTGAGTGTCGAGTCCTTGACGTCCATCGCCGTGTTTAGGCCGGTGTTCACTCCCGTTTGTTCAACGGGCGACAACGTGTGTCAAGGTATCACGCCGATTTCGCACCGTTGGTTCGCTCGCCGAGAACGACTCGGAACAAGGTGCGGGTCGTGGCCGCCCGGAGGGAGGAGAGGCGTCCACGACCCACGGCTGCGCGCTGTTACGACCGCGACGACAGATATGCCGCGATGCCCGCGCGCCGGTCTTCCTCGTTGTAGTAGGCAACCTCGACGAGCTCGAGTGGGTAGCCGTCCGGGTCCTCGAAGTAGGCCCACCGCCAACCCGCCAGCACGCCTTCGTCGACGACGTTCACGTCGCTGTAGAAATCGATTCCCTTGCCCTCGAGCTCGGCCTTCGTCGCCTCGATGTCGTCCACGAAGAAGGCGACGTGAGAGGCGCCCAGGCTGTGGGACCCGAGCGGTCGATCGGTCTCGCTGGGAGGACTCCGGTACTCGAGGAGCTCCAGCGTCGTGTCCCCGACGAGGAGGCTCACCTGCCGCAGAGCCGCCCCGGACACTCCGACCCCCCGGCTGAGCTCTTCGCCCTCGAACCAGGGGCTGGGCTCGTTCGCGAACTCGAGTCCGAGCACGTCGTGGTAGAAGCGAATCGAGGCGTCGAGATCTTTCACGGTGATGCCGACGTGGTGGACTGCCTTCATCGTTCCTCCGGGGGATCGTTGAGTTGAACGGAAAGCACGCAGTCACGCTCAGACAAGGATCTGCCCGCCGTCGACCATGTACATCTGCCCCGTCATGTAGTCCGACTCGGGAGAGGCCAGATAGACGAGGAAGGGCGCCAGTTCCTCGGGCGACGCCGCCCTCCCGATCAGCGTGTTGGTGGCGAACTCCACCATCGGATCGGCCTCGGGCGGCTGGTCGCCGATCGCACGGATGTCCTCGTTCAGGCCGACCCACATCGGGGTGTCGACCACGCCCGGCGCGAAGGCGTTCACCGTGATCCCGTGCTCGATCAGCCCACGGGCGGTCGCCTGCGTGACCGCGAGCGTGCCGAACTTGGCGACGCAGTAGGGCACGAACTCCCAGTAGCCCTGGCGGCTGGCGATCGAGCCCGTGTTGACGATCTTGCCGCCTGTCCCCTGCGCGATCATCTGGCGGGCGGCCTCCTGCGTGCAGACGATCACGCCCCAGGCGTTCACCCGGAGGATCTCGTCGAAGTTCTCCTCGTCGACCTCCATGAAGTCGCGGGGCCGATTCACGCCGGCGTTGTTGAAGATGACGTTCAACTGCCCGAACGTGTCGACCGTCTTCTCGACCATCGACACGACCTGGGCGCGGTCGGTGACGTCGACGCCGACCGACGTCGCAGCGCCGCCCGTCGACATGATCTCATCCGCCAGAGCCTCGGCTGCGCTGGCGTCGAGATCGGCGACGACGACCTTTCCGCCCTCGCCTGCGATCGCCCGGCATGCAGCCGAGCCGATCCCGCCGGCCCCGCCGGTGACGATCACGACCCGGTCCTGGACTCGGCCCACTAGTGCGTCGGACCAACCTTTTGTTCACTTGAACCGAACACCTGGCGACTGTTCACCTTCCGACTTGTGAACACCTGCGCGGGACGTTACCATCGTCCGCCAGGTGAGGTCGGAGACGCGGAGCGGCGGGTCGGACCAGTCGAGGCCGGTGATCCCGCGCGGATCGAGGAGACTGCTGTCGCGCGGCCTCGCCACCGTGATCGTCGCGACGGCTGCGCTCTTCCTGGTCAGCTGGCTCTTCGCGTCGTCGAGCCTGAACAGGGGCGTGGTCCTGACGATGCTTCCGTTCGCGTCGGCGCTTGCGATCGCGGCGCTCGGCCAGACGCTGGTCGTCATGCAGGGTGGCATCGACCTCTCGGTGGCAGGAGGGCTCTCGCTCTACGTCGTCATCGTCACCAAGTACCCGGCCGGCGACAACGCAAGGCTGTGGCCGGCCATCGGCATCGCGTTCCTCGCGGCGATCTGTGCGGGTCTCGTGAACGGATTCCTGATCGGCCGGATGCGTCTGAATCCGATCGTCGCCACTCTGGGAACGAACGCATTGCTGTTCGGAGCCGTGCTCTGGTACTCGGCCGGAATCCCGACGACCACAACGGCCCGGCTGGCGAGAGTGGGCGGCGGGCTCTGGCTGGGCATCCCCGCCCCTGTGTACTTCGCGGTGGCGGCCACGGCGGTCGTCACGGTGGTGGTCAAGTTGACCCCGCTCGGGCGCCGTTTCGAGGGGGTCGGTGCCAACGAGGTCGCCGCCCGCACCGCCGGGTTGCGTGTCAAGCGTCACCAGACCGCGGCGTACGTCTGGGCGCAGCTCCTCTACTGCCTCGCTGCGGTCATGCACGCCGGCATCGTCAACCAGCCGACTGCCTACGAGGGCAACAACTACCTTCTGCCGACGGTGGCAGCGGTCGTGCTCGGCGGCACGTCGCTCCTCGGCGGCCGCGGCAACCTCGTCGCTTCTGCAATCGCGGCGCTATTCCTTTCACAGCTGGACCAGTTCGTGCTGGCGCTCGGCGTGGGCTACGCCGCCCGCACCCTCGT
>DASXAI010000706.1:0-3344 GCA_036406775.1 Acidimicrobiales bacterium | reverse complement strand
GGGATCTTCCGGCCGCTCTTGGTGAACTCAGGCAGAGCCCCGACAAGCGAGGGGCCGAAGTCCGACACGATGACGTCGATCTTCGGGTTCTTGGCGATCGCCGCCGAGAGGACCTTCTGCGTCAGCGCCGGATCCCAGTTCGTCACCTCGAAGGGCTGCTCGCCAATGAACTTGTACTTGCCGCTCGGGTCCAGGATCTTGTGGAGCCCCTTGTTCTCCTCGACGCCCTGGCTGTTGCCCTTCGGCCCGCTGAGCATCAGCACGTTGCCGCCCTTCGGCAGCACCTGGAGAATCCAGCGGCCCCAGTTCTCGCCGGCTTGCGCGAACGGCGTGTCGATGAACACGTCGTAGTCGACCCCTGCCTTGCCTCCCGGGGTCACCCGGTAGGGGACGGTTACCACGCCTGCCTTGTACGAGCTACGCAGCGCTGGGAGGATCGCCTTGCCGGCGTCGGGGAACACGACCAGCGCATCGACGCCCTTGGCAACCATGCCCTGGATGTCGGAGATGGCCTTCTGCGTGTTGCCCTGCCCGTCGGCGTAGTCGATCGAGGTCACGCTCGGGCACTTCTTCGCCTCGGCGCGGGCCGACGCAGTGGTGACGAGACGCCAGCTGTTGCCTCCGAACCCGTCGGTGAAGCCGAGCTTGATCTTCTTCGGCCCGCACCACGACGGGGCGGCGTTCGTCCCCGCGGACGACGCTGTCGCGGCCACGAGCACGCCGACGGCGAAAAGCGCCGTCGCCAGGAGCGCTCCAACCTTCCTTCGAGTCATCGTACGTCTCCTCTCCTTCCTCGGTTAGGTGTCCGTGTAGATGGACGGGTGTTCTCAGCGAGGCCTCAGGTGGGCGCGACCTTCGCCGGACGACGCCCGACGAGCCGCCTCAGCAGGCCGCCCCAGTTGACGGTGTAGAGGGCGACGCCGACCGCCAGGGCCCCCGCCTGGACGAGCGTGCGAGTCGCGTACGACACGCCGAGTGCCAGGACGAACTGGTCGAGCTGGGACAGGAAGAGGGCCGCTACTGCGGTCGCAACGAGGTTGCCGCGTCCCCCGAGCAGCGACGTGCCTCCGAGCACGACAGCGGCCACGGTCGGCAGGAGGTAGTTGTTGCCCTCGTACGCCGTGGGCTGATTGACGATGCCGGCGTGCATCACGGCGGCGAGGCAGTAGAGCACCTGTGCCCACACGTAGGCCGAGCTCCGGTGGCGTCTCACCCGGAGCCCCGCGGTGCGGGCAGCGGTCTCGTTCGCGCCGACACCCTCGAACCGTCTGCCGATCGGCGTGAGCTTCACGACCCCAGCCACGACAGCGGTCGCCGCCACCGCGAAGTACACGGGAGCTGGAACACCGAGCCACAGCCCGCCGCCGACCCTCGCGAGACGCGCCGTAGTGGTCGTCGGGATCCCGGCCGTGTACCAGAGCACGACACCGAACAGGAGCGCGTTCGTCCCGAGCGTCGCCACGATCGGGTTCAGGCGCATGCGGCCCACGAGGAACCCGTTCAGGAGCCCCGCGCCGACGGCCGCGAGAAACGCGATCCCGACCGCAGGCCAGAGTCTCGAGTTGTCCCCGGCCGGGTACTTGGTGAGGATCACGACGTACAGCGACAACCCGCCGGCGACGGAGAGATCGATGCCCCCCTGCATCACGACGAGCGTCTGTCCGAGCGACGCGATCGCCAGCGCCGACGCGAACGGCAGCATCGTCAACAGCGTTCCTCTCGTGACGCTCGACGACGCGAAGATGTAGCTCGTGAGGAACAGTGCGATCGTCGCCACGCTCACCGTGGCGAGGCCGCGGGACACGATGCGCCGCGAGCCCCGCGGTACCGAACGTGGTGGCTCGTTCGAACCGGGACTGAGAATTCCCGCGATCACCTAGGCGGCCGATAGTAACGCTCGAACTTGGTGTTCACAAGTTGTAAGCTGAACACGTCGATGGTTGTTCGCCAGAAATGAACACCGGCGTGTGGCAGGAATCGAGGCGTCGACGAGCCCGGTCCGGGCTGAGTGGAGTCGCTCCCCGCCGGGCGTCGGCGGTCTGAGAGGAGGCGATTTCGCGATGGGCGGCCGGGTACAGGACAGGGTCGTGATCGTCACCGGAGGCGCCGGGGGAATCGGCTCCGCCGCGTGCAAGGCGATCGCGGCCGAGGGCGGGAAGGTCGTCGTCGCAGACCTCGACGCGACACAGGCCCGCGCCGTCGCGGACAGCATCGCCGAGAGCGGCGGCATCGCCGAGTCGACGGGCGTCGACGTCACCGACCGGGCGCAGGTGCAGGCCATGATCGCGATGGCGGTCGAGGCGTACGGAGAGCTGAACGTGATCTTCAACAACGCCGGCATGAACCGGCCGAGAGGCTTCATGGACGTCGACGAGGCGAACTTCGAGGAGATCGTTCGCGTGAACACCTGGGGCGTGATCGTGTGCACGCAGGAAGCCGCCAAGCAAATGATCGCCCAGGGCTCGGGCGGCAAGATCGTCAACACCGGGTCGATCGCCAGCAGGCAGGGATTCTGGGACTTCGTCCCCTACTGCGTCGCGAAGTTCGGAACGCTCGCCGTCACGCAGGCAAGTGCGCGCGGGCTCATCGAGCACGGCATCACGGTGAACGCGTTCGCCCCCGGCGTCGTCGATACGCCGATGTGGGTCGGGCTCAACGACGACATCAGGGCGATTCACGGCGAGCCCGCGGACGCGGATCCGATGCGCGAGTTCGCGACGGGGACGTTGATCGGGAGACCGGCCGATCCCGCTGAGCTCGCACCGTTCCTGGTGTACCTGGCCTCGTCCGAGTCGGACTACATGACCGGGCAGATGTACATGGTCGACGGCGGGCAGATCCTTGTCTGAGGCGCCGTCCGCCGAGATCACGGAGGAGCCATGAAGGGTCTGCATCACGTGGGCGTCACGGTCAAGGACCTCGACGCGTCGATCCGCTTCTACCACGACGTCCTCGGCCTGCAGTTCTCCAACGAGCCGAGCCCCTGGTTCGAAGGAGAGGGGCTGGGTGATGCGGTCGGGGTGCCGGGCGCGGCGCTCCGGCAGGTGAGCCTCACGCTCGGCGACACGACGCTGGAGCTGCTCGAGTACAAGAGCCCGCCGAGCGAGACGACCACGCCGCTCGCGTCGAACAACCGCGGAGCCTCCCACATCGCCTTCCTCGTCGAGGACATCGAGGCGAAGAAAGCCGAGCTCGAGGCAAAGGGCATCGAGTTCTACAGCGACATCAACGCCGTCGACGAGGGGGTGCTCGCCGGCTGGAGGTGGGTGTACTTCGAGGATCCGGACGGCTACCCCCTCGAGCTCGTCGAGGTCGCCTACTACCACGCAGAGGAGCGGGCCGCC
>DASXAI010000705.1:0-1714 GCA_036406775.1 Acidimicrobiales bacterium | reverse complement strand
CCGCCACGAGCACGAGGGGCGATCGCGACAGCTCACGGGCGAGAACGACGCGCTGCTGGTTGCCACCCGACAGCGAGCGGAACGGTGCGTCGAGTGACGCGGTCGTGATGTCGAACTCGCGCACCATCTCAGCCGCTCGGTCGCGGATGCGGCGCCGTTGCAGCATCCCGTTGTGGCTCACGAGGTGCAGGTCGTTCATCACCAGGTTCTCGGCCACCGACATGTCGACGACGCACCCCGAGACGTGACGGTCCTCGGGAATGACGCCGATCCCGGCCGCCGCCATCGCGCCCGGCCGGCCCGCGTGCACCCGCTGCCCTTCGACCTCCACCAGGCCGCCCGTGAGCTCGAGCACACTCGACAGCAGGTCGCTCAGCGCCTTCTGGCCGTTGCCCTCCACACCGGCCAGGCCGAGGATCTCGCCTGCGCGCACCTGCAACGAGACGCCGTCGAGCAGCTTGCGGCCGTCGGGCGCCACCGCATGGGCGTCACGGATCGACAGGACCATCGGGCCCACGGGCGGCTCGGGCGCCACCGCCACCGGCTCGTCGGCCGCCGCTTCGAGGTAGCCGACGGCCGCGGCCGACATCGAACGCAACGACACCTCGCGCCCGATCATCTCCCGAGCGAGCTCGGCCGCGGTCGTATCGGCCGTGGGCCGCTCGGCGACGACGCGCCCGCTGCGCATGATCGTGACGCGATCGGTGGCGTTCAGGACCTCGTCGAGCTTGTGGCTGATCAGCAACACGGCCCGGTGTTCGTCCCGCACCACCCGCCGCAGCACGGCGAACAGCTCGAGCGACTCGGCTGCCGTCAGCACCGATGTCGGTTCGTCGAGGATGAAGACGTCGGGATCGCGCAGCAGGCACTTCACGATCTCCACCCGTTGGCGCTGACCGGTGGTGAGGTCGTCGACGCGTGCCCGCGGGTCGACGTCGAGGGAGTACCGCTCCGCCACCTCGCGGATCTTGCGGGAGATGCGCTTCTCGTCGATCCGCCCGTGCTCGCCCAACGTGAGGTTCTCCCACACCGTGAGCGGGCCGATGAGGCTGAAGTGCTGATGCACCATGGCCAACCCCAACTCGGCCGCACGGAACGGATCGGCGACGTGGACCTGTTCGCCCTTCACCAGGATGTCCCCGCCGTCCGGGCTCATGAGGCCCAGGAACAGGTTCATCAAGGTGCTCTTGCCGGCGCCGTTCTGGCCGAGGATGCCGTGGATCTCACCCGCGTGAACGGAGAGATCCACGGCATCGCAGGCCACGACGGGACCGAAGCGCTTGGTGAGACCACGCGCCTCGAGCGCCGGTGCCGTCACGGGCGATCCCTCAGGAGCCAGGAACGTACTTGCCGTAGTCGTTCAATCCCGTCAGCTGGTCGGTGCGGACCTTGCCCGTGCCGACGTCCTTGATGAGCTGGTCGATGACGGCCGCCTGGTCGCCCGTGGGCTGGCAGATCTTCACCGAGGGCACCGGGTCGGCGCCCATGTGGAAGGTCAACGCCGTGCCGACCTTCAGCTTGCCGTCCTTGAACGGAGCGAGGGCGGCGGCGAAGTAGGCACCCGGGTCGAAGATCACCGAGACGGCGAACTTCGGGCTCGGCACGGCGCAGTTGTCGGTGCCCGGGGTCAGCACCGGGATGTTGGCTTTCTCGGCCTGCTGTGCCACGGCGAACGTGGCGCCACCGAGGTACGGATAGACGATGCCGATGCCCT
>DASXAI010000704.1:0-1820 GCA_036406775.1 Acidimicrobiales bacterium | reverse complement strand
GAGACGCCCGCGGCGCGCAGGCGCTCCAGGACCGGCATCTCGCGCAGGTCGGATCCCGAGACGGTGTGTCCCATGCCGGCCAGAACCAAGGCGATGGCGCTCATCCCGGGTCCGCCGACCCCGACGACGTGGTAGCGGCCTGGCGTCCTCAGATCGAGCGGCACCGGGGGGACGGTCATGGGGTCCCCGCTCGATGCGCGGCGCGGCCGTCACGGCGTGGCCGGGCGCCGAGGGGCCGCCCGAGAACCGATTGCCGAGCGAAGCGAGTAGGAGCCGACCGAAGCGCAGCGGAGGGCGGCGACGAAGACAGCCTTTATCCGGGCCGGACGGCGCCGTCGAGGGGCCGGATACCGAACACGGGCGTGACCTTGACAACGTCACCGGTGCGCGGCGCCGCCACCATCATCCCGTTGCCGATGTAGATGCCGACGTGCCCGAGGTGGTACGACAGGATGAGGTCGCCAGGCTGCAGCGCCTGCAGCGACACCTTGGGGAAGGCGTTCCACTGGCTCACCGTGTAGTGCGCCATCGACACGCCCGCTTGCGCCCACGCCCACATGGTGAGCCCCGAGCAGTCGAACGCTCGGCCCGGGCTGGCGGTGCCGAAGACGTACGGCACGCCGAGCTGGCTCAGCGCGGCGCGCACGGCGATGGCGGCGCCCGGTGATGTGGCGGGCACGGCGAAGTTGGCGAACTGCCCGGCGGCCGGCCGGGCTCGGGCCGCCGCCAGCGTCGCCGCCGCCGCGGCCTGCTGGGCGCGGGCGAGGGCGGCTGCCTGGTCGCGCCGGCGCTGTTGCTCCTGGGCCACCAGCGTAGCCAGCTCGCCCTTCACCTTGACCAGGAGCTGTTCCTGCTTGGTCTTGGCCGCCTGGGCCGCCTTCTGGCGCGCCGCCAACTGGTCGACGGCCCGCTGCTTGGCGGCCTGGCGGTCGGCGAGCTGCTGACGCTCCCGATCGGTGTCCTCGAGGAGTGCCTTGAGGGCGTCCTTCGACGTCTGCGAGCTGCCCAGCGCGACGGCTACGTAGCCGGCCCGCTGCGCCGCCCCGCCGTCGACCGACGTGCCCGAGAGGGTGGCGAGTAGACCGCTGGTCTGGTCGGCGTAGATGTAGGCCCGGACGGCGAACTGGCTCATGGCCGAACGCAGGCTGGCGAGCCTGCCTTCGAGGACCCCGAGGCGCTGTTCGGTCTCGGTCACCGCCGCCGTGGCCGACTGCAGCGCCAGCTCGGCCCCGTTGCTGGCCTCACCGAGCGACGCCGCCTCGTCGCCCAGTTGCTCGATGCGGTCGGCGATCTGCTGGGCCTGGCGCTGTTTGTCGTCGACGGGGCTGGCGAGGGCGGGGACGACGGCTCCAACCGTCAACGAGAGCGTCAACACCACCGTCAAGATGACGGTGAGGGCGGCCCCGACCAGCCGCTTCTGGGGCATAGGACGACAGACTGTAGCAACCCGACCGCCGCGCGTTTCGATCCGATGACGCGACGCGGTCCGGCCACACTGTGGCCATGCCGCCCGCCGGGATCCTCGCCGCCATCGGGAACACGCCCCTTGTCCGCCTGTCTCGCCTCGCCGGCAACGACACGGCCGAGGTATGGGTGAAGCTCGAGGGGGCCAACCCCACCGGCTCGTACAAGGACCGCATGGCCCTGGCCATGATCGAAGGGGCCGAGCGCGACGGCCGCCTCCAACCGGGGCAGACCGTCGTGGAGTACACCGGCGGGAGCACGGGAAGCTCGCTCGCCTTCGTCTGCGCCGTCAAGGGCTATCCCCTGCGGATCGTCACGTCGGACGCCTTCGCCGACGAGAAGCTCAAGACGATGCT
>DASXAI010000703.1:0-1537 GCA_036406775.1 Acidimicrobiales bacterium | reverse complement strand
TGCCGGTGAGGAGCGCGGTCCAGGTGACCGGGCGGTCGATGGCCTCGGAGAGGGCGGCCAGCTCGTCGACGAACAGGCCGCGTCCCGGCGTCACCTGCACGACGCCGCGGCCCGCCTCTCCGAGGGCGGCGGCGATGCGGGTCACCTCGTCGACCTCGGCCATGCGGCTGGGCACCGGCCTGCCGCCGGCGCCCGAGTGGGTGGGCGATTTGGAGGTGGCGAAGCCGATGGCGCCGGCATCGACGGCCTCGCGCACGATGGCCTTCATCTGCGCGACCTCGTCGTCGGTGGCGGACCGCTCGGTGGCGTCCTCGCCGAGCACGTAGAGGCGCAGCGGCGTGTGGCCGATGAGGGCGGCCACGTTCAGGCGCTTCGCGCCGCGGTCGACGGCGTCCAGGTATTGCGGGAAGGTCTCGAAGCTCCAGTCGATGCCGGCGGTGAGGGCCTCGACGGACATGCCCTCGACGTTCTCGAGCGTGCGGGCGATGACCTCGCGGTGCTCGGGCCGCGTCGGCGCGATCCCGAAGCCGCAGTTGCCCATCACCACGGTGGTGACGCCGTGCCACGACGACGGCGTGAGGTCGGGGTCCCAGGTGATCTGGGCGTCGTAGTGCGTGTGGATGTCGACGAAGCCGGGACTCAGGGTGAGCCCGTCGAGGTCGACCA
Organism: Acidimicrobiales bacterium; assembly: GCA_036406775.1. Classification (GTDB taxonomy): domain Bacteria; phylum Actinomycetota; class Acidimicrobiia; order Acidimicrobiales; family Ilumatobacteraceae; genus DASXAI01. The sequence goes on along the minus strand of DASXAI010000703.1, from coordinate 871 downwards.
CCTGGGCACCGTTCGGCGCCAGCGCGCCGGGTTCGTCGACCGCGGCGATCCGGCCGTCCGCCACGCCGACGTCGGCCGCCCGGGCCGGCGCGCCCGTGCCGTCCACGACGCGCCCTCCTCGCAGCACCAGGTCCATGGCAGTCCCCCTTTGTGACGGTCCTGTCATAGTCGCGCCCCGCAGGGTGCGCTACCCCGCCGAGCTCAAGTCGGCAGCGTGAACGTGGTCTCGCCGACGATCACGCAGTCGCCCGCGACCTCGACCCGGTCGACCCGATCGCCCTCGCCCCACGCCGTCGCGTACAGCGTGGACGGCCGACCGATCTCGGCGCCCTGGCTGATGGTGAGCTCCTCGCCCCACGGCGCCAACCCGTGGCGGGCGGCGTGGACCGCGAGGGGACCGGCCGCCGACCCGGTGGCCGGGTCTTCCCCCACGCCGGCGCCGGGGATGAACATCCGCGTCTTCCACACGTTGGCCCCGCCGGCGATGCAGTTCACGCCCGCAGATCCGACGGCGGCCTCGACGGCCCGCAGATCAGGGCGCAGGTTCGCCACCGCGTCGGGCGACTCGAGCACGACGTAGAGGTGGGGAACGCCGTTGTCGTAGAGGTCGACGGGCGCGAGCGAGCGGTCGACGCCGATCGCGGCCAGCACAGCCGCCCGCTCGTCGTCGCCCATGCGCCGGACCGTGGGAACCGGCTGGGTCATGGTCCCCCGCCCGCTTGCGTCGAAGCGGACCGGGACGAGGCCCATCTTCGTCTCGAGCACGACGTCGCTGAGGCCCTGCCGCTGGGCGAGCACGTAGGCGGTGCCGAGCGTCGGGTGCCCGGCGAAAGGGAGCTCGTGGTCGGGCGTGAAGATTCGGACTCGTGCG
>DASXAI010000702.1:0-2018 GCA_036406775.1 Acidimicrobiales bacterium | reverse complement strand
GGCATCCGTGCCAACGTCGTGGTGCCAGGAGCGGTCGAGACGGAAATGGCCGCTCGGGCACCCGACATCGCCAAGATCAGAGAGCGCGTGGCCGCGCGGGTCCCATTGGGCCGGCACGCGCGGCCTGAGGAGTTCGGTGGCATCGCGGTATACCTCGCATCGGACGCGAGCAGCTACCACACGGGAGATGTCATCGTCGTCGACGGCGGTTTCACCGCCGCCTGACCGCGGCCGAGCCGTTTCCTTCCCTGTCGAACGCCCGCTGCACGCCGCGCTGGCGATTGGTGCGATCGCTCGATCTACACTCGAATCGTGCGGCCGATAACCCTCCCTCGTCGGTTCGGCGCCCCCTCGCGCGCTGACCGCGCACGGTAGGCGCAACGATGAGGTTTCGCGACACGACCGCGATCATCGGTGTGGGCATGACCGAGATCACCAAGCACTCGGGCACCACGACCTACGACCTCGCACTCCGGGCCGGCTTGGCCGCGCTGGCCGACGCAGGCCTCCGACCTGACGAGCTGGACGGCGTCGTCACGTATCAGGTTCGCGACTCGGTGAGCGCACTCGAGGTCGCGGCCGGACTGGGGCTGCCCGGCGTCAGCTACTACAACGAGATCGAGCAGGGCGGCCAGGGCAACATCGCGTCGATCGGCGACGCTGCCCTCGCCATCGCGGCGGGCATGGCGACCACCCTCCTCGTCGTACGGGCCATGAACGGCCGATCCGGTACACGGATGGGGCAGTTCGGGTCCCGGCTGCTCGCCGACGACTGGCGACAGTGGAGCCTTCCGTACGGCCAGACCGGGCCGCCGCAGATCCACGCGCTCTGGGCCCAGCGCCACATGGCGGTGTACGGGACGACGGCAGAGCAGCTCGGTGCCGTCGCGATCACCATGCGCGAGCACGCGCAGACGAACCCTGCCGCGTACTTCTACGGCAAGCCGATAACGCTGAATGAGTATCTCGACTCGAGGATCATTACGACCCCGTTCCGGCTCCTCGACTGCTGTCTCGAAACCGACGGCGCAGCGGCACTCGTGCTGACGGCTGCAGAACGAGCCATCGACCGTCCGCGCCCGCCCGTGTATCTGGCGTCCTTCGCTAGCGGCGCCGGTCCGAGCCCGGCCCATCCTTTCCTCGATTGGCCAGAGCACAGCCGCATGTTCACGAGCTACCTCGGGCCGGCCGCGTTCGAGCGAGCCGGACTCGAGATCAGCGACGTCGATGTCGCCATGATCTACGACGGCTTCACCATCTCAGTCATCTGCCAACTCGAAGATCTCGGCTTCGCGCCCAAGGGAGAAGGCGGCGCCTTCGTCGAAGAGGGTCACATCCGGCTCGGCGGCCGGCTGCCGGTCAATCCGAACGGCGGTCTCCTGTCGGAAGGGTACGTGCACGGTATGAACAACGTCGTCGAAGCCGTCCGCCAGCTTCGCCATGAGGCGGGCGATCGTCAGGTCCCCGCCGCCGAGGTTGCGCTGGTCACTGGCGGCGAGGGCGCCCGAGGCAGCATCGCGCTCCTCCACCGGTGACAAGCTCATGACCAAGCCGCTCCCCATTCCTGATCGCCTGACCCAGCCGTACTGGGAGGCCGCGCGACGGCGCGAGCTCCGCATTCAGCGGTGCAAGGCGTGCGGCCGCTTCCAGCATCCGCCCGGCCCGGTGTGCCGCCAGTGCTATGGCGATCAGCTCGAGTTCGACCTCGTCCAGGGCCGAGGCCGGATATACAGCTACACGGTCACGTACCACAACTTCGTCCCTGGCTTCGAAGAAAACGTGCCGCTGCCCATCGTCTTGGTGGAGCTCGACGAGCACGATGGGGTGCGGCTCATGGCCAACCTCGTCGCCCGGGACGGTGAGGATCACGTCGAGCTGGGCGCCATCGCCGTGGGAGCGCCCGTCGAGGTCGCCTTTCAGGAGGTCGCGGACGGCATCACGTTGCCGCAATTCCGGTTGGTCGAGGAAGGAAAGGACGCATGACCAGAGAGCCGACGAACTGGGGCCGTTGGGGAACC
>DASXAI010000701.1:0-3211 GCA_036406775.1 Acidimicrobiales bacterium | reverse complement strand
GGTCGATGGCCAGCGCGATGGGCGCCATGCCGTGCCCGTAGAGAACGCCCGGCACCTTGCCGGCGGCGCGCAGGCGCCCGGCCGGACGGCTGCCCGTGGGCCGGCCGGTCTCCGCGACGAGGGTGATGTCAGGCATGGCGCGCTCCTAGCAGGCGTTTTGCAAACCGGGAAAGTGTAGCGCCTCGTCCCACACCGTTCTGGTGCGCGATATGGGTCGTATATGACGTTTCGGCGCGTCAGATGGCGTCAGGTCTGGTTCTCGCCGCCGAAGATCTCGCTGACGCTGGTGTCCTCGAAGACGGCGTCGAGGGCGTCGGCGATGATCCGGGCCACGGAGAGGACCTCGACCTTGTCGAACTGCTTCTCGGGCGGCACCGGCAGCGTGTTGGTGAACACGACCCGGGTGATGGGGGCGTTCTTCAGGCGATCGATGGCCGAGCCCGACAGCACCCCGTGCGTCGCCATGGCCCACACCTCGGTGGCGCCCCGCTCGACCAGGAGCTCGGCCGCCGACACCACCGTGCCGGCGGTGTCGATCATGTCGTCGATGATCACGCAGTGGCGGTCCTCGACGTCGCCGATGACCTCCTTGGCGATGGCGACGTTGTCGACGCCCTTGGGCCGGCGCTTGTTGATGAAGGCGACGTCGGCGTCGAGGTGCTGGGCGTAGCGCTCGGCCACCTTCACCCGGCCGGCGTCGGGCGACACCATCACCGGATCGTCGGCGTGCTCGCGGATGTACGACTCGAGCACGGGCATCGCCGTGAGGTGGTCGACAGGGCCGTCGAAGAAGCCCTGGATCTGTCCGGAGTGCAGGTCCACGGAGACCATCCGCTTGGCCCCGGCGGCGCGGAACATGTTGGCGACCAGCCGGGCCGTGATCGGCTCACGCCCCGTCGCCTTGCGGTCCTGGCGGGCGTAGCCGTAGAAGGGGCACACCGCCGTGATGCGCTTGGCCGACGCGCGGTGGGCGGCGTCGATCATGATCAACTGCTCGAGGATGGTGTCGTTGATCGACCGGCCGTCGCAGCCGTAATGGGTCTGGATGATGAAGACGTCGCTGCCGCGGATGCTCTCGGCGTAGCGGGCCCGGATCTCGCCGTTGGCGAACGTGATGAGGCCGGGGTCACCCAGTTCGACGTCGAGATGGTCGGCGATCTCCTCGGCCAGCGCGGGGTGACACGACCCCGTGTACAGGGCCAGGCGCTTCTTGGTCACCCGTTCGAGCGTCACGCAGGTCCAGTGTAGAAGGGACCCGTGACCGCCCACCCCGGAACGGAGGTCCCGGGAGCGAGGAAGGCGTACGGCCCCACGCGCGCGCCTTCACCAACCTCGGCGTTGTGGCCCACCGTGTGCTCCACGACGGCGCCTGTGCCGACCACGCAGTCGACCAGGCGGGTGTCGGGGCCGATCTCGGTGCCCGAGCCGATCACGGTGCGGCCCTGGAGCATCGTGCCGGGGAACAGCGTGACGTCGCGCCCCAGCTCGACCGTGACGTCGATGTACGTCTGGTCCGGGTCGACCATGGTGACGCCGGCCAGGAGCCAGCGCCGGTTGGTACGGGCGCGCAGCTCGGCCTCGGCGAAGGCGAGCTGGGCCCGGTCGTTCACGCCGAGGGCCTCGAGGGAATCGGGGAGGACCATCGAGCCGACGGGGTAGCCGGCGGCGGACAGCACGGCGATGACGTCGGTGAGGTAGTACTCACCCTGCGCGTTGTCGGGCGACAGCCGGCGCAGCGCCGGTCCGAGGAGGTCACGCCGGAAGCAGTAGATGCTGGTGTTGATCTCGTCGATCTCGAGTTCGCTCGCCGTCGCGTCGCGCTGCTCGACGATGTGGGTGACGCGCCCGTCCTTGCCCCGGATCACCCGTCCGTACCCATAGGGATCGGGGACGCGGGCCGACAGCACCGTGGCGGCGTTGCCGCTCGCCTCGTGCTCGGCCACGAGGCTCGTGACGGTCTGGGGTCGCAGCAGCGGATGGTCGCCCGGCAGCACGACGACGGTGGACGTGTCGTCGACGTCGTCGTCGGGGAAGGCGGTGAGCCCGACGCTGACGGCGTCACCCGTGCCCCGCTGCACCGGCTGCTCCACGAAGGTCACGTTCAACGAGTGGGGACTCTGGTCCTGGACCTTTTTCGTGACCCGCTCCGAGCCGTGACCGGTGACCACCACCGTGCGCCGGACCCGGAGATCGGTGAGGCCGCCGAGCACGTGCATGATCATCGGGCGGCCACAGAGCAGGTGCAGCGGCTTGGGCCGGTCGGAGCGCATCCGTACGCCCTCGCCGGCGGCCAGCACGACGGCCGAGACGGGACGGGTACTCATGGAAAGGTTGTACCAGGACCGCGGCCCGATCCGTCGGCAGTACCGTGGAGTCGCCCTGGCGGGTAGTTCAACTGGCAGAACACCGGACTTTGGATCCGGATGTTGCAGGTTCGAGTCCTGCCCCGCCAGCCAGAAAAACCTGGACAATGGCCCTCGCGCCCAGCTGGGCCCGCCGAAAGCGACGCATCTGCTGATCTCCTGCTAATCCGGGTCTGGGGGTGTGCGGGATGCGCGGCAGCATCGTGAAGCGGGGAGTTGGCTACAGCTACGTCCTGTATCTCGGCCGCGATGCCTCGGGACACAAGCGGCAGAAGTGGGTGGGTGGCTTCCGCACCAAGCGCGCCGCGGAGGCGGCGATGGTGGAGGCCCTCGGCCGAGTGCACGCCGGCCAGTTCGTCGATCCGGGCCGCCTCAGCGTGGGGGAGTTCCTCGAGCATTGGCTGGAGGCAGTGGCTCCCGGTCTGCGGGCGTCGACGGCCGCCGGCTATGCGATGGTGTTGACCAAGCGAGTCATCCCCCGGGTCGGCCAACAGCGGCTCGCGTCCCTGACCCCGGCCACTTGACTGCCATGTACGCCGATCTCCTCACTGCCGGCGGCCGGTTCGGACGACCGCTTTCGCCGCGGTCGGTGCAGTACACGCACACGGTCGTGGGGCGAGCGCTGGCCGACGCCGTCGAGTGGGGTCTGCTGCCTCGCAACCCGGCCCGTTCGGCCAAGCGTCCACGTGTCGCGAAGCCGGACATGCGGGTGTGGGACGCGGCGCAGGCTCGCCAGTTCCTGGCGTCCGTGCGAGGTGACCGGCTGCATGCGATGTGGCTGATGATGTTGACGACCGGGCTGCGCCGGGGGGAGATCGCGGGCCTGCAGTGGACCGACGTCGATCTCG
>DASXAI010000700.1:0-2291 GCA_036406775.1 Acidimicrobiales bacterium | reverse complement strand
GAAGGCGAGGATCACGCCCAGCCCGTAGTTGAGGTACCGGAAGCGGTCCGCCATCCCGGCCAGACAGAAGTACAGCGCCCGCAGCCCGAGGATGGCGAAGGCGTTGGACGCGAAGACGATGAACGGCTCGTGCGAGACAGCGAGGATGGCGGGGATGGAGTCGACGGCGAAGACGACGTCGGTGGTCTCGATGAGGACGAGCACGGCCAGGAGCGGCGTGGCGAGGAGCCGACCAGAGCGGCGGGTGAACAGCTTCTGGCCGTCGTACTCCTCGGTCGAGGGCACGACCCGTCGGACGAGCTTCAGCACCGGGTTGTGCTCGGGATGGACGGTGCCGGCATCGTGGCGGGCGATCTTCACGGCGGTGAACAGCAAGAAGGCGCCGAACACGTAGAGGATCCACTCGAAGGTCTCGAGCAGCGTGACGCCCGTGAAGATGAACAGGGCCCGGAGAACCAGGGCGCCGAAGACTCCCCAGAAGAGCACGCGGAACTGATAGGCGGCGGGGACTGCGAAGTAGCTGAAGATCACGGCCCAGACGAAGACGTTGTCGATCGAGAGGCTCTTCTCGATCAAGTAGCCCGAGAGGTACTCGCCCGCTGCCGCGCCACCGGCAGCCCAGCCGATGACGGCGGTGAAGCCGAGCCCGAGGCCGATCCAGACGGCCGACTCGACGGCCGCGGCCCTGAAGGTGATGGCGTGGGGCCGGCGGTGGACGACGAGCAGGTCGCCGACCAGCAGGACGGTGATGACGCCGACGAGGGCCAGCCAGGCCCAGACCGGGACGTCGATGTCGACGAACCGGCTGGTCTCAGTGGCCGCGGTGATGGTGGCCGTCACCGGTGGACCAGCGGACGGCGTGGCAGTGGGAGCATCGGACCTCCGGTGTGATCGTCATCGGACCAACCGAAGGTCTCTCCCGCCCCGTGATGGGACCACGGTCACCGGGTCGAGCACCGTGATGACGACGACCGTGCGAGGGATACTCCCCTTCGAACTGTCAATGGTATCGCGGATCGCCCGCCCCATCGTTCCTGTCGGGAGATCGCGCCGTTTTCGCGCCGGATCGGCGACAGGAAGCGATGTGGGCGCAGGACTCGTACCATGCCCGTGAGTCGAGGGGAGGACGTCGGATGGGTGAGCTCACCATGTCGGTCGGCGAGCGCGAGGAGTTCCTGGCCGCGGTGCACATCGGCGTGCTGGCAGTGGAACGGGCCGACGGCCCGCCGGTGACGGCGCCCGTCTGGTACCGGTATGCCCCCGGCGGCGTCGTGGAGTTCATCACCGGTCGCGACAGTGAGAAGGCGCGCCTGCTCGAGCGCTCAGGTCACGCGTCGATGTGCGCCCAGAGCGAGGCCTTGCCGTACGCGTACGTGACCGTGGAGGGCGCAGTGGAGTTCGGTGACGTCACCGACGACGCCCGGCTCGACATCGCCACCCGCTACCTCGGCGCCGAGCTGGGGGCCGGCTACGTGACCGCCACTGCCAGCCACGACAGCGTGCTCGTCCGGCTCCGGCCCGAGCGGTGGCGCACCACCGACTACGCCAAGTACCGGCCTGGCGACTGACGCCGCCCTCTCCCGTTTCACGCTGATCCATCCACGCCAGGCGTGGATGAACCAGCGCGAAATGCAAGGATGCGGCCGTGACGGAGAACCGCCAGATCGTCATCGCGTCCTTGCCGGCCGGTGCCCTCACCGTCGACGACTACGCGATGCAGGAGAGCCCGATCCCGACAACCGGCGACGGCGAGGTGCTGGTGCGGACGTTGGCGCTGACGATCGGCGCCGGTCAGCGCGCCGGCCTGCAGGGGAGCGCCAGCTACGCCGGCGCTCCCACCGTCGGCGCCGTGATGGGCGGTACCGGCGTGGGGCGGGTCGAGGCGTCGAAGGTCGAGGGGATCGGACCGGGCGATCTCGTCGCGGGTTGGACCGGGTGGCAGGACTACGCGGTGCTGCCGGGACGGGAGGTTCGGCGGGTGGAGGCCGCCGTCGACCCCGCCCTCCACTTGTCGCTGTTCGGCACGAACGGCCTCACGGCGTACTTCGGGCTGCTCGACGTCGGCGCGCCGCAGCCGGGTGAGACCGTGGTGGTGAGCGCGGCGGCGGGGTCCGTGGGTCACCTCGCCGGCCAGATCGCCCGCCTGCAAGGTTGCCGCGTCGTCGGCGTCGCCGGGTCGGACGCCAAGTGCCAACTGCTGACGGGCCCGCTCGGCTTCGACGCCGCCGTGAACCATCGGGCCCCGACGTTCCGCGACGACTTCAAAGCGGCCACGCCCGACGGCATCGGCG
>DASXAI010000699.1:0-6098 GCA_036406775.1 Acidimicrobiales bacterium | reverse complement strand
GGGCCCGTCGATGGCCATCGTCACCTCGAAGCCGAAGGCGCGCGCCAGCCAGTCCAGCGCCGCCTTGGGGTCGCGGTAGTAGGCGCCGACGGTGAACGTGGGGGAGTCCATGGGCGATCCTTTCTCGGACTGAGAAATAGTTTCCTAGATCGATAATCATCTGTCAAACGGGGTGGGACCCCGAACCTCGAGCGGCCGGCCGCGGCTTGCTCGGAGTGGTGCATCATCACCGCGTGAACGAGAACCACGCCGTCTGCGGTGGCGAAGAGTGGCGCGCCGCGGTGCGCGATTGGATCATCCCGTGGGCCCTCGCCGACGGTGATCTTGGTGATGATGTGCTCGAGGTAGGGCCGGGCTACGGGGCGACCACCGACGTGTTCCGCGAGCAGGTGGCGCATCTCACGGCGGTGGAGATCGACCCAGTGCTGGCGCGGGCGCTGGCCGACCGGCTGGCCGGCACCAACGTCGATGTGATCGAGGCCGATGCCACCGCGCTCGCGCTCGGCGACAACCGGTTCACCGGCGCGGTCTGTTTTTCGATGCTGCACCACGTGGCGCCGGTCGACCTCCAGGATCGACTCTTCGCCGAGGTCGCCCGCGTGACGCGGCCGGGCGGCCTGTTCGTCGCCTCCGACGCTCTGCGTACCGACGAGTTGGAGGCGTTTCACATCGGCGACACCTACCTCCCGATTGATCCCGACAGCATCGGCGAGCGGCTCGAGCGTGCTGGTTTCGGCCGCGTCGAGGTCCGCACCAACAAGTTCGGTTGGGCGGCCTCGGGACGGGTAACCGCGTCGAGGTGATCCGCCGGCTCAGCTCGTGGCGGCGCCGAGGGGTGGAAGGTACTGGGCGGCCATCTGGGGTGGCGGGCCGGGCGGCGCCGGGTCGGAATCGAAGCTGAGGACGATCACCTGGCCGTTGCGGGGTGCGAAGGTGCTCGGGTCGCCCTGCTGTTCGACGCCGTCGACCCACCAGCGCACCTGGGCCGCTTGGCCGTTGGGGCAGGCCGAGCCGGACCGATGCTCGTCGCCGTCCCAGAGCTTCAGGCGGTCGGCGCTCGCGTGCCAGCCGCCCCGTTGGAGGAAGAGGCCGAGGGTCGCCTTCTCGCCCGCCTCGTCCTGGTTGAAGGGGTGGACGTAGACCAGGCCGTCGCCGTGGGAGTGCACGCCGGTGTCGAGTCCGGACGCCGGCGCGTTGGCAAGCCAGGTGCCGCAGATCTTGACGCCGAGCGGGGCGGTCCAGAAGTCGACGTCGACGCGGGCGCCCGGTGGTGTGGGCAGCGCGGGTGCGTCGAGGGCGACGGGCAGGTCGGAGTCGACGGCGAGGGCGGCCGCCGCCAGGCGGGCCTGGTCCTCGGGCAGCGGCGGACCGATCGCCGATTGCAGCGCCGGCGTTCCTGATCCGAAGGCGAGCAGCACCGTGCCGTCCGCGACGAGGCCGAGGGGCCCGGTGCCGCCGGCCTCGAGCGCCGCCCGGAACGTCTTGTACTGGCCCGAGTCAATTGAGAACGTCAGCTTCCAACCGGCGCCCGAGGCCGCCTGGACCGCGGCATTCGTCACCGGCGTCACGCCCGCGAGAGTCGGGCCGAGGACGTAGCAACGGGCCGCCGCACCGGTGGAGGAGATGCCCGGGCCGTTGCAGGGGCCGAGGGCGGTCGATGTGATCGGCGCGATAGCACTGGCGTGGTGCTGCGCCGCCGCGTGGAGCTGATACGGATCGGCCGTCGATCGAACGTCGACGCCGTCGTCTCGGGCCGTCACGGTGGCATCGGTGATCCCCATCCGCGTGAGCCTGGTTCGCACGATGTCGGCCGCGGCCGCGATCGTCGCCTTGTCGGTGCCGGGGGGCGCCTTCAGCAGCCCGGCCGGTGTCGACGCGGCGGTTGTGCCCGACGAGTCGGACGGGTGCTGGAACAGTGGGCTGCCTTGTGTGCTGCTGGAGTTGTCGCCCCCGCACGCGGCCAGGAACACCACGATGCCGAGGGCTGTCGAGGTGGTCCAGAAACACTGCCTGGCGCGCCGCCGTCGCGCTGATCCCGCCACGTGGAGAGTCAAGCCGAAGGAGCGGACGGCTGCCAGCCGCGGACGGCCCGGGCCGCGGCCACGATCGTTCTGTCGGCCCCGGCCGCGTCGGCCCAGGCCACTGAGTGGGACCTGGCCGCTCGGGTCAGCGCACCTCATGCACCGAGGGCTGCCTCGACGATCGACTCGACGGCGTCGAAGGGCGCACGTTGGGCACCCTCGATGTGGAGCCGAGAGGCCAGAAACTCCGGTGAGTTGTAACTCACTGATACCGCTCCGTTCCCGTCCTGCCAGACCAGCACCTTGAGCGGGAGATCCAAGCCAGCCAGCGGCGCCGCGAGCATTACGCCCGCGCCCACCGTCGGCTTCCCGAACATGATGAGTTTCGACTCGGGCATCTGCACACCAGCTCGCTCGGCTACGCCGCTGTGATCGATGACGTTGAACACCGTGAAGCCACGATCTGCGATCAGACGCTTCAGTCGGTCGACGGTCGCGGCGACCGACTCGCTGCTGTGCTTCGTGACGATCCCCGCCGAAGATTGCGGATTGTCCGGCATCAGGGCTCCTCTGTTCTCGGGGCCTTCGTTCGCGCCCACGATTCTTGCTCGGGGCGCCCGATTCGCGAGCAGCGAGACCAGGCGACTCCGGGCCATCTCCGCGCCGGGCCGACCGAGGTCAGTCGTCGACCGAGTAATGGGCGTACACGACGCCGCCCGCGAACCCTCGCGTGCCGATCAGCCGGAGCCGTATCTGCATGTCGGCGGGCAGGGCGCGTTTGCCGCCACCGACGATCACGGGGACGAGGAACAGCTGGATCTCGTCGACGAGCCCGGCGCCGAGCGCCTGCCCGGCCACGTCCGCGCCGCCGACCGACAGGTCCGCGGCGCCGCTCTGCTTGAGCCGCCGGATCGGACCCGGGTCGAAATCCCGCTCGATCCGCGTCCGCGCGCTGCATGCATGGGCGAGCGTGCGGGAGTACACGACCTTCTCCGCCGCCCGCCAGATCTCGGCGTACTCCGCGAAGACCGCCGGCTCGTCGCCGCGCCCGCCGGCCGTCTCCCAGGAGACCATCGTCTCGTACATCCGGCGTCCGTACAGATAGGTGCCGATCGGTCGCTCGAGGTCATTGACGAACGCGTGCACCTCCTCGTCCGGCGCCGCCCAGTCGAACCTCCCGCTCGCGTCCTCCACGTAGCCGTCGAGTGACGCGATCGTCGAGTAGATGAGCTTGGCCACGCTCGCGCTCCAGTGTCGTGCGGTGTCGAACCGGGTGATCCCGGCGCGTCAACTGAGACTCGCTTCGCTCCCGAAAATCATCGAGTTAACCTGCGACGGCCTGCCAACAGCCCTCGAAGGAGGAGCGTCATGAACGGTCTGACCCAGAGCGTCACCGTGACTTGGAGGATCCGCCTGCTCCGGTTCGGCGTGCTCATCGCGGCCGCCTTGATGCTGTCGCTCTCCGCTTTCTCCACGAGCGCCCGCGCCGTCGCGTCGAAGCCGACGATCGTGCTCGTGCACGGCGCCTTCGCATCGCCGGCCGGATGGGAGGGAGTGGCCGACGGGCTGCACAAAGACGGCTACCGGACGGCGACGCCAGCCCTCGCAATGGGGTCAGTGGAGGACGACGTGGCGATCGTGCGGTCGACGCTGAATTCGATCCCCGGCGACAAGATCCTGGTGGGCCACTCTTACGGCGGGTTCGTGATCACCAACGCCGCCAGCGGTCGAGACGACGTTCGCGGATTGGTCTACACCGCGGCCTACGTCCCGGACGTCGATGAGACGATCAACGGTCTGAGCGTCGGCTACAAGCCGGGGGCGTTCCTGCAACATCTGCAGATCACGGACCCCCTCCATCTCTTCGCCATCGTCGACCCGGCGTTCTTCCCCGATGACTTCGCCCAGGACTTGAATCCGAAGCTGGGCGCCGAGATCGCCGCCCAACAGCACCCGTCGAGCCTGTTCCTTTTCGGTACTCCATCTGGGGCGGCCGCCTGGCACACGATCCCGTCGTGGTACGCAGTCTCGGCCCACGACCGTGCCATCGACCCGGCCCTACAGCGGTTCATGGCCCAGCGCGCCGGATCGACAACCGTCGAGTTCTCCGCCGCGAGCCACGTGGGCGGCCTCACCCACTACAAGGCGCGCTTCGTGAAGCTGATCGAACAAGCGAGTGACGCGACCGACTGACGTGTCGAGACAGGAAAACCATCGGGTTCACGCCAGAGCCCACGCAGTCGTCACGAGCTGTCGTCGAACAGCGCGTGATGGGCCGGATGCCGAGGGTGGTCAGGTGGGACCATGTCCCGCCGGCCCGTGCCGTGCACGAGCGCCCAGCCGTGGTGCGTCTTCAACCGGTGGTCGTGCAGGCACAGCCGGTCGAGATTGTCGAGGCTCGTTTCGGGCGCCTCGGACCACGGGGTGCGGTGATCGACTTCGGTGTGCGTCCACGGCTGCTGACAGCCGGCCCGGCTACACGTCGGTTGCGACCACAACAACGCGATCTTCTGAGCGGCCGACGGTCCCCGGCCAAGGTGTACGACACCGGCGACCGCCTGACCGCGGGTGAGGACGAGATGCAGGATCGAATCGCCCAGCGCGTCCCGAGCCACCTGCACCGGAATCGGACCGAGTCCGGTCAGCTCACACAACTCGTCGTCGACCACGGCACCGCGGATGAGGGCGTCGAGATCGACACGCAGCAGCGCCAGGTGCTTGGGCTTGGTCGCCGGGCCCCGCGCCGACGCCTCCGGCGACGTGCTGGATGCGTGGTCGGCCAGTTCGACGAGGGCGTCGAAGGCGTAGGCGTCCGGCGACTCGCGCCTCCCGTCGAGGCGGGCGGCGGTGAACACGGTGTCGATGATCGGACGCAACGCCGCCATGATCCGAGCCCCGGCGTCTACCGGACCGCGGGCGTGCAGGTTCCACGCCCCCTCGTGATCAGTGAACGTACGCACGCCTCGCTCGCGACGGATTCGCTCGTAGCGGCCGTCAGGATCGGGGTCAGCGGCCGCCTTGGTGCGCGCACAGACCTCTCGCAGTTCGTGCAATGAGGATCGGTCGGCCTTGGCCACCAGCCGGCTTTCGGCGCTCGGATCGGCGATGGCAGCGTCGGCGATAGCCGTCGCCTGGAGCACCGACAGCTCACCGCGGCGTACCGCCTCATCGGTGTGGGCCAGCGACGCCAGCCGTTGCGACGTGGCCAGTTCGGCGTGCGCCGCGCCGGTCGACGCGCCCGACGTGCGGGCCAGCCACTCGGCCGGACCGCGCAACCCGCGCCGCCGCCACTCGTGGGACTCCGCCACGCGACTGGCCAGACGCAGCTTGGCGCCGGCGGCCAACTTCTCGATGTGAGCCAAGGCTGCATAGACGGCAGGGGCGTCGGCCAGTGGGACCACGACGGGGTCCAGCTCGGCGCACAGGCCGGCGAGAGCCGTCTCCAGCCCTGTCACGTCCGCCAACCCGACCTCGCCTTCAAACATATGTTCGATGATAGCGTCGATAAAGACGGGATGCAAGTGCGGCGCGTGAGGTCTTCTAGGTTTCCCAACGACCGCGCCGTCTGACAGACGCTCCGAGTGTGAAGGAGGGACGTTGGAGAACTGCGCCGCCAATTCCTGCACGCCACCGACATCGTGCCCACGGTCTACGACTTGCTGAACATCGAGATGCCTGACGTGGTCAAGGGCTTCCCGCAGGTCCCGTTGCAAGGTGTCAGCTTCCGTTCCACCTTCGACAGCGATGCTGTGCCCACACCCAAGGAGTCGGCGTTCTTCTCGATGCTGGGCTCGCGGGCGGTGTAGCACAAAGGCTGGAGGGCCGTCACCGTCCAGCCCACGATTGCCGGCTGGGGCAACTTCCCACACGACCGCTGGGAGCTGTACGACACGACTCACGACCCGACCGAATGCCACGACCTCGCCGCGGCGGGGGCCGGTCAAGCTGCAGGAGCTGGTCAACGAGCGGTTCCACCTGGCCGGCATGTACCACGGCCTTCCGCTGAACGACCTCACCGCCGTGGACATCCTGGCCGACCCGACCCGGCCTCAGCTCGTCCCCGCGCGTGACCGGTAC
>DASXAI010000698.1:0-5077 GCA_036406775.1 Acidimicrobiales bacterium | reverse complement strand
CCGAGTACCGCGACGCCTTCGTGTGCGCCGATACCACGGTGATCACCGACATCTACCCGTCGGGCGAGGCGCCCCGCCCTGGCGTCACGGGGAAGCTCGTCGTCAACGCCGTGCTCGATGCCCACCCCTGGCAGCGGGTGGCGTGGGTGCCGAAGCGGGGCGAGTTGATCGAGTTCCTCGCGGCCGAGCTGCAAGCGGGCGATGTCTGCATCTCGATGGGCTGTGGTGACGTGGCGTCGCTGCCGTCGGAGGTGCTGGCCCGCCTGGCCGAGCGGGCGCGGACCGGGTGACGGCGGTGGCCGGGACGTCGGCCGTCGAGGTTGCCGCGGCCGTGCTCGGCGAGCGGGCCCGGCGCCTCGTCCCCGTCGGGCCCCTCACCACGTACCGCGTCGGTGGTCGGGCCGCCCTCTTCGTACGGGCCGAGTCGACGGACGACCTCCGGCTCGTGGGCCGGGCGGTGGCCGAGAGCGCGCTGCCCGCCGTCGTGCTGGGGCGCGGCTCCAACATGCTGGTGGCCGACGACGGCTACGCCGGCCTCGTCGTCGAGCTGGGTGCCTTCGCGGCGCAGATCGACGTGGCCACGGCCACCGTGACGGCGGGCGGCGGTGTCCTGCTGCCGGTGCTGGCGCGCCGAACGGCCGCCGCCGGGCTCACCGGGCTCGAGTGGATGGTCGGCATCCCCGGCTCCGTCGGCGGCGCGGTGCGCATGAACGCCGGCGGCCACGGGTCCGACATGGCGACCGTGCTGGCGGGGGTCCACATCGTGGATCTCGCCAGCGGCGAGGATTACGAGGTGGCACCCGCCGATCTCGGCCTGCGTTTCCGGGGATCCGACCTCGGCGATCGCCACGTCGTGGTGGCGGCCCGCTTCGAGCTGGTGCCGGGCGACCGCGCCGGGTCCGAGGCCGAGATCGCCGAGATCGTCCGCTGGCGCCGCGAGCACCAGCCCGGCGGCCAGAACTGCGGCTCGGTCTTCATCAATCCCATCCCGTTCGAGCTGTCGGCCGGCCAGGTGATCGACGAGCTCGGTCTGCGGGGCTTCCGTCTCGGCACGGCCCAGGTCTCCGAGAAGCACGCCAACTTCATCCAGGCCGACGAGGACGGACGGGCCGCTGACGTGCGCGCCGTGATGGAGGCGGTCCGGGCGGCCGTGCTCGAGCGGCGCGGCATCGCGCTGCGGAGCGAAGTGCGCCTGGTCGGCTTCGGCGACGAGGACGGTGCGCGGTGAACGCCAGCGTGATGCCGCCCGAGCCGCCTCCGGCCCGACCGCCGATGGACCCCCGCCTGCGGGCGCGCATGATCTCGGTGCGGCGCGAGGCTGGTCGGCGCCGGCTCAAGGGCGTCGGCATCGCGGCCATCGTGGTCGGGCTGCTGGTGCTGGTCGGCATCCTCCTGCGGCTGCCGATCCTCACCGTCGGCTCCGTGCGGGTGACGGGTGCTGCCTATGCCGACCGCGCGCGGCTCGACGATGTCGTGCGGGCCCTCGACGGATCGTCGATGCTCACCGTGGACACGAGCTCGGCTCGCCGGCGCCTGGAAGAAGACCCGTGGGTGAAGCGCGTCAGCGTGGTGAAGGACTGGCCCCGCACCATCCGCATCGACATCGCCGAGCGCACGCCGGTGGCGGGCTACCTCGCCACCGACGGCCAGTTCCGGATCCTCGACGACGAAGGCTTCGTCGTGGCGGCCCTCGCCGGCCAGCCGACGGCGTACCCGGCCATCGTGCCCACCGGCCGGGCCACGGGCGGGGGCCCGGCGGTGCCGCCCGGCCAGAAGGCACCCCAAGTGCTCGCTGATGCCGCCCGCCTCGTGCAGATCCTCCCCGACGAGCTGCGGGCCAAGGTGCGCGAGGTCGGCGTGAACGAAGCCAACGAGCTCGAGCTCCATCTGAACCCATCGGGCGTGGTGCTCCTCGGCCCGGCCACGGACCTGCGCGACAAGCTCGTCAGCGTCCTGGCCGTGTTCCACCAGTACGACCCCGCCACCATCGACGTCCTCGACGTGCGCGCGCCGGCCAAGCCGGTGTGTCAGGGGACGTGCAAATCCTTGACGGCGGCCACCCCATGAGGGTACAACGTCAACGTCAGGGTCAACTTTACATAACTCTCTACCTCACGTCAAGGTCGAGGGTTGAGGAATACGAGCGGCCTGACCTGCTCGTTCCTCGGAACTCCATACGTTTCGGCACCTGACCCGGAGGTCTCCATGGCCGGCTCACCCCAGAACTACCTGGCCGTCATCAAGGTGATCGGCGTCGGCGGCGGCGGCGTGAACGCCGTGAACCGGATGATCGACGCCGGCCTGAAGGGCGTCGAGTTCATCGCCGTGAACACCGACGCCCAGGCCCTGTTGATGAGCGACGCCGACGTGAAGCTGGACATCGGCCGGGACCTCACGAAGGGGCTGGGCGCCGGGTCCGATCCGGAGATCGGCCGGGCCGCGGCCGAATCGCACCGTGACGAGATCGAAGAGGTCATCAAGGGCGCCGACATGGTGTTCATCACCGCCGGCAAGGGCGGCGGCACCGGCACCGGTGGCGCCCCGGTCATCGCCGAGATCGCGAAGGGCATGGGGGCGCTCACGATCGGCGTGGTGACGCGGCCGTTCCAGTTCGAGGGGTGGCGCCGCTCGGTCCAGGCCGACCAGGGGATCCAACGCCTGAAGGAGAAGGTCGACACGCTGATCGTCATCCCGAACGACCGGCTCCTCACGGTGTCGAACGAGAAGACGTCGATGCTCAACGCCTTCAAGATGGCCGACGAGGTGTTGCTCCAGGGCGTGTCGGGCATCACCAACCTCATCACGACGCCGGGCTTGATCAACACCGACTTCGCCGACGTCAAGGCCATCCTCACCAACGCCGGCTCGGCCCTCATGGGCATCGGTCAGGCCAGTGGCGAGAACCGCTCGGTCGCCGCCGCCAAGGCGGCGGTGTCCAGCCCGCTGCTCGAAGCGGCCATCGACGGCGCCCGGGGAGTGTTGTTGAACATCACCGGTCCCTCGGGGCTCGGCCTGTTCGAGGTGAACGCCGCCGCCGAGATCATCCACGGCGTGGCCCACCAGGATGCCAACATCATCTTCGGCACGGTCATCGACGACGAGATGGGCGACGAGGTGCGGGTCACGGTGATCGCCGCCGGCTTCGACCGCTGGGAGGGCGCCGGGTCCGGCAGCTCGAGGAGCAAGGATCGCGACCGGCTCGCGGCGGTGGAGGGCGGTCGCGAGGTGTTCGGTGAGGAAGAGGATGAGCTGCTCGACGGCGACGACGACTTCGACGTGCCTTCGTTCTTGAAGTGACCGCCGGCGTGTGCATCGGCGTCGAGCGCGGGCACGTCGAGGTCCGCTTCTCGAACCGTGCCCACGGCGACCTCAACGCCGATGTCGTGGCGCCCGGCGTCGTCGGCCGCCGCTGGCTCGATCTCGCCGAGCGCCCTGTCACGTGGCTCGACGAGGTGCACGGCACCGACGTGGTGGTGGTGGATGCCCCCGGTGCGAGCACGGGCCGCATCGGCGATGGCATGGTCACCACGGTCGCGGGCGCCGCCCTCGGGATCTGGGTGGGCGACTGCGCGCCGGTGGCCCTCGTCGCCGGCGAAGGCGTGGTCGGCGCCGCCCACGCCGGCTGGCGCGGCCTCGAAGCCGGCGTCCTCCACGAGGTCGTGACGGCGATGCGCCGCCTCGGCGCCACCGAGATCGCCGCCGTCGTCGGTCCGTGCCTCCACGTCGAGTGCAACGAGTTCGGTCCGGCCGACCTCGAACGGCTCGTGGCCCGCTTCGGACCGGTCGTGGCCGGCGCCACGGCGTGGGGTACCCCCGCCTTCGATCTGCCCGCCGCGGTAAGGGTCGCCCTCGCCGTCGACGGCGTCGAGGTGGCGCCGGCGCGGCAACCGTGCACCGGTTGCGATCGCCGGTACTGGTCGCACCGCACCCGCGCCGAACGCGAACGTCACGGCATGGCGGTCTGGCTGGAGGCCGCATGACTGCTCCTACTGCCGCCGGGGTGGCCGAGCGGTTGGAGGACGTGCGGGCCCGCATCGCCGCCGCCGGCGGGAAGGAGATCCGGCTGGTGGCCGTCACGAAGGGCTTCGGACCCGAGGCCATCGAGGCCGCCGTCGCCGCCGGCTGTCGCGAGATCGGCGAGAACTACGCCCAGGAGCTCGTGGCCAAGCTCGCCGCCGTCCGCGGGCCGAGCCCGGTCGTCCACTTCGTCGGCCATCTGCAGACCAACAAGATCCGCCAGCTCGCGCCGGTGGTCGACGTGTGGCAGAGCGTCGACCGCGTCGAGGTCGTCGATGCGATCGCCCGGCGGGCCGCACCGAGTGCCCGGGTGCTCGTGCAAGTGAACGTGGCCGGGCAGCCGCAGCAAGGTGGGTGCGACCCCGACGACACGCCGCAGATCGTGGCGGCGGCCGCGGACGCCGGGCTCGACGTGGTGGGGCTCATGGCCATCGGCCACCCCGACGGTCCGGCGGCAGCGCGACCGGGATTCCGGCAGCTGCGCCAGCTCGTCGACGACCTCGGTCTCGCCCAGTGCTCGATGGGGATGTCGGGCGATCTCGAGGCCGCCGTCGAAGAGGGATCGACCATGGTGCGCGTCGGCACGGCCTTGTTCGGGCCGCGCCAGCGCCACCCGTCACCAGCACCAGCGAACTAACGTCCTGTCGAGGGAGGATGCGATGTCGTTCTTCAAGAAGGCGATGAACTACTTGGGCCTCGGTCCGGACGACGCGTACGACGACTACGACCTTCCCGTCGAGCCGGCGCCGGGCCGTGCGCCTCGGAGCTCCTATGGGCCCGAGTCCATCGACAGCGGCACTGTGCGCACGGTGCCGGCCAGCGCGGCTTCGCCCCGCGCTCAGAACAGCCGGTCGACGTCCGAGCCGGACCAGCCGGCGGTCGCGGTGCGCCGCAGCGGATCGGCGGTGCGCACCATGCCGGCCAGCAGCGCGCCGCCGAAGCCGCACACCGTGCGGCCCACGCGCTTCGACCACGCCCAGGAGGTGGCCGACAAGTTCAAGGAGGGACAGCCGGTGATCGTCAACCTCCAGGACGTGAACAAGGACCTGCTGCGGCGCAT
>DASXAI010000697.1:0-2149 GCA_036406775.1 Acidimicrobiales bacterium | reverse complement strand
TCATCCCGGCCGGGTTCGAGCCAGATCCGTCGCTCCCCGACACCGAGCTGCCCGACCGGATCGCGCCGTCGTGGAAGGCGCCGACATCGGGTGGTTCCACGGGCCGGCCCAAGCTCATCCTGGCGGGCGAGCCGGGAGCCTTCGACCCGGAGAACCCGATCTTCCTCATGGTGCAGCGCGATGGCTGCCACGTCGTACCCGGCCCGCTGTACCACAACGCCCCGTTCTCGGCCTCGATGATGGGCCTGATCCACGGCAACCACATCGTGGTGCTGCCCCGGTTCGATGCCGAGGCCGCGCTGGCTGCCATCGACCACCATCGGCCCGACTTCGTGCTCGTCGTGCCGACGATGATGCTGCGCATGTGGCGGCTGCCCGACGAGGTCAAGGCCCGCTACGACCTGTCGAGCCTGCGCGTCGTGTGGCACATGGCGGCACCGTGCCCGCCGTGGTTGAAGGAGGCGTGGATCGGGTGGATCGGCGGTGAGCGGCTGATGGAGCTGTACGCCGGCACCGAGGCCCAGGCCGTCACGATCATCCGGGGTGACGAGTGGCTGGCCCACCGGGGGTCGGTGGGCCGGTGTCTCGCCGGAGAGATGAAGATCGTCGACCCGGAGACGGGCGCCGATCTCCCGCCCGGCGAGATGGGCGAGGTCTACATGCGGTGGAAGCCGGGTTCGCCGGCCACCTATCACTACGTCGGCGCCGACGCCCGCAGCCTCAGCGACGGCTGGGAGAGCCTCGGCGACATGGGCTACCTCGACGCCGACGGCTACCTGTACCTCGGCGACCGCCGCTCCGACATGATCCTCAGCGGCGGCGCCAACATCTACCCGGCCGAGGTGGAGGCAGTGCTGATGGAACACCCGGACGTGGTGTCGTGCGCGGTCATCGGCCTGCCCGACGACGACCTGGGCAGCATCGTGCACGCCGTCGTCCAGGCGAGCGGCCCCCTGGAGGCCGACGACCTGCGCACCTTCGTGGGCGAGCGCCTGGTGCGGTACAAGGTGCCGCGCACCTTCGAGTTCGTCGAGTGGCAGGTGCGTGACGACGCCGGCAAGGTCCGCCGCACGGCGCTGCGCGACGAACGCCTGTCGCCGTAGCCCGTCCCCTCCCGTTCTTGTCGCCGGATCGGCGCAGATCCGGCGCGAAATCTTGACAGGTACGGGATCGGCGATTCTCCGTCACACCCCCGGCGTAGGGTGACATCCATCGCGGCACCGCGGCCGCCGGGTGTCCCGCCTCCCCGAAGGAGGTGCCGTGCGGCGATCGTTCGTGGTGCGCTCGTTGATCGGCGCGGCCGTGGTCGTGCTCGGGGGGTGCGGTGGTCGGGCCGGGCCGACGCCGCCGGCCAACGCCGTCGTGGTGTCGGTGGTCGACGGCGACACCATCGTCGTGCGCGTCGGCGGGCGCCAAGAGCACGTGCGCCTGATCGGCATCGACACGCCCGAGACCGTGGCGCCCAACAAACCGGTGATGTGCTTCGGAAAGGAGGCGAGTGAGGAAACGGCCACGCTGCTGCCGCCCGGGACAGCGGTGGAGCTGGTGCGCGACATGGAAGCGCGCGACGACTACGCCCGGCTGCTGGCGTACGTCTACCGCGCCCCCGACGGGCTGTTCGTCAATCTGCGGCTGGCCGAGGAGGGGTTCGCCGACGCGCTCTCGATCCCGCCCAACACCACCTACGCCGGGGCCTTCCGGGCCGCGGTGGCGGCGGCGCGCGCCGCCCGGAAGGGAGTGTGGGGCGCCTGTGCCCGTTTCGGGGAGCCGGTAGCGTCGCCGCCATGACGCTCGCCGAGCGACTCGGCTACCGGGCCACCGACCGCCTCGTCATCGTGTCGTGCGACGATCTCGGCGCCAGCCACGCCATGAACGTCGGCGTGTACGACTCGCTGCGCGCCGGCGTGGCCACCAGCGCGTCCCTGATGGTGCCGGCGCCGTGGGCACGCGAGGCGGCGGCGCGCTACCGGGGCGAGGACATCGGCGTCCATCTCACGCTGAACGCCGAGTACGACCTCTACCGGTGGGGACCCCTCACGCAGTCACCGTCGCTCTACGACGGCGACGGCGGCTTCCCGCGCACCGTCGACGACCTCTGGGACCACGGTGACCTCGACGAGGTCCGGCGGGAGTGCCGGGCCCAGATCGA
>DASXAI010000696.1:0-2866 GCA_036406775.1 Acidimicrobiales bacterium | reverse complement strand
CGCCCACGTGCGGCCGCCCGGCGCCATCGGTGATCGGTCGCCGCGCTATCCGCGGCCCCCGAGCCGGCCCCGGTCGGACCGGCCCGAGTGGTGAGCCTGCTAACCGCGTACCTGGCCGTCGCCCTCGACGACGTACTTGAGCGTCGTCAGCTCGCGCAGGCCCATCGGCCCGCGCGCGTGCAGCTTCTGGGTGCTGATGCCGATCTCGGCGCCGAAGCCGAACTCCTCGCCGTCGACGAAACGGGTGGAGGCATTGACGAGTACGGCGGCCGCGTCGACGTCGCGCGTGAAGCGCTCGGCGGCCGCGAGATCGCGTGTGACGATCGCTTCTGAGTGCCCGGATCCGAAGCGAGTGATGTGCTCGATGGCAGCGTCGACCGACGGGACGACGGCCACCGACAGCTTCAGGGCGAGGAACTCGGCCGCGAAGTCGGCGTCGGTGGCCTCCCCCATCGGTACGACGGCCCGAGCGGCGGCGTCGCCGACCAACTCGACACCTTCGAGCGCGGCGGCCGCCCGCGGCAGGAACTCGGCGGCGACGGCTTCGTGCACGAGCAGGCTCTCGGCCGCATTACACACACTCGGGCGTTGCACCTTGGCGTTCACCACGATGTCGAGCGCCATGTCGAGGTCGGCCGAAGCGTCGACGTAGACGTGGCAATTGCCGTCGCCGTCGATGACGTACGGAACGGTGGCGTGCTCGAGGATCGACGCGATCAACGACGGGCCGCCGCGCGGCACGAGGCAGTCGATCACACCTCGCAGCCGCATGAACTCGACGGCCGACTCCCTCGACGTGTCGTCGACGAGCACGACCGCGTCGCCGGGCAGGCCCGCCTTCGTGATGCCCTCCCGTAGGAGGCCGGCGATGGCCTGGTTCGACGTGATCGCACCGGAGGAGCCGCGCAGGAACGCGGCGTTGCCGCTCTTGAGGCACAGCGCGGCGGCGTCGCTGGTGACGTTGGGCCGGTTCTCGTAGATGATCCCGACGACGCCGAGCGGCACGCGTACGCGCCGGATGCGCAGCCCATTGGGCCGTACCCATCCGTCGACGATCTCGCCCACCGGGTCGGCCAACCCGGCGACCGTGCGGAGGCCGTGCGCCATGGCGTCGATGCGAGCCGGGCTGAGACGCAGCCGGTCGATCACCGTCGTATTCGCACCAGCCTGTTCGGCCCGGTCGATGTCGATGCGATTGGCGTCGAGGACCTCGTCGGCGCGCTCGGTGAGCAGGTCGGCCGCCGCCAGCAGGGCGGCATCCTTGGCCGCCGTCGACGCCGCCGCCAGCGGCCGAGACGCCGCCTTCACGCGCCGTCCGAGTGCACCGATCCCCGAGTCCGTCACACCCCCAAGCGTACGATGCCCGCGTGTCCGGACCCACCGTGAACATCGCGCGGCGCGGTCCCACCTCGTGGTCGATGTGGCGGGAGTCCGGCTGCGGGTGAGCCGGCTCGTCGAAGACGACCGCTCGCCGGTGGTCGAAGACGACCGCCGGCCATCGGGTCTGCTGCGGGCCAACGCCGCTGTCGCGGCGGGCACGCTGGCGTCGCGCATCACCGGACTCATACGGGTGGCCCTCCTCGTGGGGGTGCTGGCCGCGACGCTGGCCGACTCGTACAACACGGCCAACAACATCCCGAACGTCGTGTACGAGCTCATCCTCGGCGGGGTCCTGACCGCCACGCTCGTGCCGCTCTTCACCGAGCAGGCGATGCGCCACGACGAAGACGCCACCTCGGCGGTGGTCAGCGTCGGCGTCGTGGTCCTGGCCCTGTTGAGCATCGTCGCCACGCTGCTCTCGCCGCTGATCGTGCGGCTCTACACGTTCAACACGCCCGCCGACGCCGACCCCGAGACGTTCCGCACCGTCACCACGTTCTTCGCCTTCTTCTTCCTCCCGCAGATCTTCTTCTACGGCGTCACGGCCCTGGCGTCGGCGCTGCTCAACGCCCGCCGGCGGTTCTTCGCCGCGGCATGGGCCCCGGTGCTCAACAACCTGGTGGTGATCGCGGCGCTCCTGGCCCTCCCGGCCCTGGTCAACCAGACGCCGCGCGACATCCTGCTGGCCGACCACAACGCCACGCTCCGCCTGGTGCTCGCCATCTCGACGACGGGTGGCATCGCCATGACGGCGCTCGCGCTGCTGCCGGCGCTCCGCCACGCCGGCGTGCACATCCGCTGGCGGCTGCGGTGGCGCCATCCTGCGGTCCGACAGGTCCTGGCCCTGTCGAGCTGGACGATCGGCTACGTCATCGCCAATCAGGTCGCGCTGTACACGATGACGGTGCTGGCCAAGCCCGGCTCCGGCGGTGTCACCTCGTACCAAGCCGCCTTCGTGCTCTTCCAGATGCCGGTGGGCCTACTGGCAGTGTCGATCATGACGACGTTCGGACCCGACCTGGCCCGAGCCCGAGTGCAGCGCGACCGGCCCATGTTCCTCGGCCGGATGTCGCTCGGCCTGCGCTCCCTCGCGCTGGTGACGATGCCAGCGGCCGCCCTCCTCGTCGCGCTGGCCCGCCCCGTCGTGGGCGTCGTACTCGAGCACGGGTTCTTCGAAGCGAGCCAAGCCGACGTGACGAGCGGCGCCCTGGCGGCGTTCGCCGTCGGCCTCTTCGCCCTCGCCGCCTACCTCTTCATCCTGCGCGGCTTCTTCGCTCACAACGACACCCGGACGCCGTTCGTGCTCAACGTGTTCGAGAACGGACTCAACATCGTCTTTGGCCTCCTGCTGGTCGGCCCCCTCGGCGTGCCCGGGTTGGCGTGGTCGTTCACGGCCGCCTACTCCGTGGCCGCCGTCTTCGCCCTCTACGTCCTGACGGTCAAGGTCCGCGGCGTGAACGCCCGGGCCATCGTCGTGAGCCTCGGG
>DASXAI010000695.1:0-2509 GCA_036406775.1 Acidimicrobiales bacterium | reverse complement strand
CGTCACGCCGATGCCCTTCTGCTGCAGCTCGTACAGCGCCTGGTACGTGAGGGTGCCCGAGCGGCTGACGATGCCGACGGCAGGTTCACCGCCGACCGGGGCCTTGGCGATGTGGCCGGCGGTGATGCCGATGTTCGCCTGGCCGGGGCTGATGATCCCGGGGCAGTTGGGGCCGAGGAGCTGGACGGTCGGATGGTCACGACGCAGCTTGTTGTAGAACCAGCACTCGTCGTGCGCCGGCACGCCCTCGGTGATGACCACGATGAGCTCCACCCCGCCTTCGGCCGCGTCGAGCACCGCTTCCTTCACCCCGGGAGCGGGGATGAAGATGCACGAGACGGTGGCGCCCGTGGCCTCCACCGCATCGCCCACCGACGCGTAGATGGGGATGCCCTCGACGTCGGTGCCCGCCTTCTTGGGGTTCGTACCCGCCACCACTTGGGTGCCATAGGCCCGGTTCAGCTGACCGTAGAAGCGGCCCTGCGAACCGGTAAGGCCCTGGTAGACGACCTTCGTCGTCCGATCCACGAAGATGCTCATGCGCCACCTCCGGCGAGGGCGACGGCCGAGCGGGCGGCATCGAGCATGGTGGGCTGCATCTGCAGGCGATCCGACACGTGGGGCTCGAGGATCGCCCGGCCCTCGTCGGCGTTGGTGCCGTCGAGCCGGATCACGATGGGGGCGTCGATCTGCACCCGGCCAAGGGCGGCGACGATGCCGTTCGCCACCTCCTCGCCCTTGGTGATCCCGCCGAAGATGTTGATGAAGATCGACCGCACCTTCGGGTCGTTGTTGATCACCTCGAGGGCGCCCGACATCACTTCGGCGTTGGCGCCGCCCCCGATGTCGAGGAAGTTGGCGGGCGCACCACCGACCTGCGACACGATGTCGACCGTCGACATGGCCAGGCCCGCGCCGTTGGCGATGATGCCGACGAACCCGTCGAGCCCCACGTACTGGAGGCCCTTGGCGTGCGCCGCCTCCTCCCGCTCGTCGCGCACTTGCGTGGCGTCGTACTGCTCGTAGTCGGGGTGGCGGAACACGGCGTTGTTGTCGAGGGTGACCTTGGCGTCGAGGGCGTGGACCTTGCCCTGGGGCGTGAGGATCAGCGGATTGACCTCGACGAGGTCGGCGTCGCCCTCGGTGTACGCCCGCCACAGCGCGAGCAACAGCTCGACCGCGCCCTCGGTGGCGTCGGGGTCGAGCCGAGCGGCCGCCACCCAGTCACGGCACTGCTCCTCGGTGAGCCCGTCGACGGGGTCGACCCAGATCTTGGCGATGGCGTCGGGGTCCTCGTCCGCCACGGCCTCGATCTCGACCCCGCCCTTGGCCGACAGCATCCCGAGGTGGAGCTTGCGGGCCCGGTCGAGGGTGAAGCTGGCGTAGTACTCCTCGGCGATGTCGGACGCCCGCTCGATCCACAGCAGCTCGACGGTGTGGCCCTTGATGTCCATGCCGAGGATGTTCGTGGCGTGGGTCCGCACCTCGTCGGCCGAGGTCGCGAGCTTGATGCCGCCGGCCTTACCCCGGCCGCCCACCTGCACCTGGGCCTTCACCACGACGGGGTAGCCGAGCCGCTCGCCGGCGGCGACGGCCTCGTCGACGGTGCGGGCGACCTCACCCGGCGACACGGGGATGCCGTACTCGGCGAAGAACAGCTTGCCTTGGTACTCGAACAGGTCCACTAGGTACGCGCCTCCAAGGCGTCTCGCAGCCACTCGGTGATGTCGCTCATCGACGCGCCCGGCGTGAACACCGCGGCGACGCCGATCTCCTGCAGCTTGGGGATGTCGGCATCGGGGATGATGCCGCCCCCGAACACCAGCACCTCGTCGAGGTGGCGGGCCCGCAGCTGCTCGATGAGCCGGGGGAACAGGGTCATGTGGGCGCCCGACAGGACCGACAGGCCGACGGCGTCGGCGTCCTCCTGCAGCACCGTCTCGGCCACCTGCTCGGGTGTCTGGAACAGCCCGGTGTAGATGACCTCGAAGCCGGCGTCCCGCAGCGCACGGGCGATGACCTTGACGCCCCGGTCGTGTCCGTCGAGGCCCGGTTTGGCCACGACGACGCGATAAGGGCGCTGCACGGGCGGCGATACTAGGTCTGTGCCTGTCGCCCAGACCCAATCGCGACGCGCCCTGGTCGTGGGCATCAGTGGCGTGCTCGCGGGCGCGGTTCTCGTGGTCGTCGTGCTGCTCGCGGGCAACACCCGCAAGGAGATCAAGTTCGGGTCCGACACCTTCACCGCCGGCTCCGCGGCCTCGCTGGCCAGGTCGGTGCCGCTGATCTTTCCCGACCCGGTGAACGGCGATCGGCCCATCTTCCTGCAGCACCTCGGGCCGGGGGTCAACCACGGCTGGCTGGCGTTCGACGCCCAGGTCGACGGCTGCCCGCTCTCGTGGGACGCCAAGGCCAAGGAGTTCGTCGACACGTGCACGAAGGACCGCTACCCCGCCGACGGCACCGGGCTGCATCAGTATCCGGTGAGCGTCCGCAACGGCCGGGTCAC
>DASXAI010000694.1:0-2093 GCA_036406775.1 Acidimicrobiales bacterium | reverse complement strand
GCGGGGGTTCAGGCGGCGGCCGCCGTCAGGGTGGCGTAGGCGGTGGCCAGACCGCGGAGCTGATCGGCGCCGTCGCCCCGATACGACGAGCCGTGCATCAACGCCAGCGTCGTGGGAGCGAGGTCGGCCAGCCGGTCGAGCGTCGGCCCGAAGTCAGGCCCCAGCGACGTGGAGTGGAAGACCTCCTCGCCGGCGACGGCCGGCTCGATCAGATCGGACTCCACGATGGCCGGCCCGGCGCCGACGTGGGTGAAGAGATCACCGGCCAGCAGCGTGGCGGTGGTCTCGTCGAACCACAGCCCACTCTCCCAGTTGTGCGGGACATGCGGTGTGGGCAGGAACCGCATCACGTGACCGCCGATGTCGAGCGGCTCATCGCCCATCGCGACCGGCGGGCGGTCGGCGAGGTCGTTGAGCGACACCATGCACGCCAACGGCCCGTGCACCACCTGCGCCCGCGGGGCGACGGCGAGGAACTGGTTCATCGAGCCGCATTCGTCCGCCTCGACGTGGGCGAAGGAGATCCACCGCAGCCGGTCGATCGGCATGATGCGGCCGATGGCCTCGGATACGAGCGGGAAGAGCTGCCGCATGCCCGTGTGGAACAGGAAGGGCTCCTCGCCCTTCACCAGGAACTGGTTGAAAGTGAAGCCAGCGGGTGGGGCGACGGCGTCGACGTAGGTCGACAGTCGGTAGACGTCAGGGGCGATTTCGTGAACGGTGGTTTCCATGGGGGCCACAGTGCGCCCACCCGCCGTCGCGCCACATCGGGGGATCCCCCCGACGTGCCCCCTATTCGATCGGGGTCGCCTCCAGGCTCGCAGCGATGGCCGCCGCCTCCGTGCGGGTGCGCACGCCCAGCTTGGCGAGGAGCCGCCCGACGTGGTGCTCGGCCGTCTTGGGCGAGATGTACAGCTCAGCCGCGATCTCGGCGTTCGTACGGCCCTGCTGCACCAACCGCAGCACATCCTGCTCACGCGCCGTGAGGCCCGACACGAGCGTGGCCGCCTCCCGGCCCCGGGGCCGGGCGGGCGCGCCGAGGGCGCGCAGGAGGAAGTTGCACCGGTCCACGCCCGTACGGGCGGCCAGCCGTTCGAATTGCGCCTGTGCCGCCCGGGCTTCGGCCACCGCGGCCGGGGTGTCCCCGCTGGCGGCGAGGGCCTCGGCCAGGCTCAGGTGCGCTTCCGCCGCCAGCAGCGGCCGGCCGCCGCCGGCGAGCAGCTCGGTAGCGGTGTCGAACGAGGCGACGGCGGCCTCGGCGTCACCGCCGGCGAGGTGGACGTGCCCACGCGCCAGCGCCGCGAGGGCCGGCGCCACGACGGATTCGGCCCGATCGGCGGCCGCCTCGAGCTCATCGGTGGCGACCGCGGCGGCGGCGACGTCACCCAGCCGGAGTTCGGCGTCGACGAGCACGGCCAGGATCGGCGCGGCGCGCACGGTGTCGCCCCGGAGCCGGCGCAAGCCGCGCCGGCACACGGCGACGGCGAGGTCGGCCCGACCGCGGCCGATGTGCAGCCGCGCCAGCGGGACGCACGCCACCAACGTGTCCTCGTACGGCGCCAGCACCTCAGCCGCCTCGTCGAGCCGGCCCTGATCGATGCGCAACTCGGCCAGCTGCGCCGCCAAGTCCGACCGGTGGATGAGGCTCCGCGACCCTTTCGGTCCCAAGCCCTCGAGGAGCAGCGTCTCGGCCTCGGTCCACCGGCCGCCGTCGCGGAGCACTGCGCCGTAGGCGAGCACACAGTGCGTGTGCAGGATGACCGGACGGCCACCGAAGGGATCGAGCATGGCGCCGCGGGCCAGGCGCGTCCACTCCTCGGCCCGAGCCACGTCGCCGATGCGCTCACACGACGCCAGCATCGAGCAGAAGCTCAGGCCGGCGGCCATTGGATCTCGGACCTCGCCCGCCGTGATCGCGGTCATCGCCTCGTCGAGACGGCGCAGTCCCTCCGTCACCCGTCCCGCCGTGACGAGCGCCAGGCCCCCGTCGGCGAGGGCGCGCACCTCGAGGTCGTGATCGCCGAACTCTTGGGCGATGGCGAAGGCGCGGTCGGCGCTGGCCTCGAGGGCATCGACGTCGTCGCGGCCACATG
>DASXAI010000693.1:0-6708 GCA_036406775.1 Acidimicrobiales bacterium | reverse complement strand
GGCCATCATCGACACCGCCATCCCCGAGGGGAACCGCCAGCTCGTCGTCGTGCTCACCGCGGTCACGGTGGCGGCGGCCTTGAGCAGCGCCCTCATCGGCATCCTGCAGCGCTGGCTGTCGTCGTTGATCGGCGAGGGGATGATCCACGACCTCCGCGTCGCCCTCTTCGACAAGGTGCAGCGCATGCCGGTGGCCTTCTTCACCCGCACCCAGACCGGCGCCCTCATCAGCCGCCTCAACAACGACGTGATCGGGGCGCAGGACGCGGTGACGGGAACGCTCGGGTCCATCGTCTCCAACGTCATCGTGCTGGCCACGACGCTCACCACGATGCTGATACTCGAGTGGCGCCTCACCCTGTTGGCCCTCGTCGTGCTGCCGCTGTTCATCCTGCCCGCCAAACGGGTCGGCAAGGTCCTGCAGGCCATCTCGCGCGAGCGCATGAATCTCAACGCGCAGATGAACACGCAGATGACCGAGCGCTTCAACGTGGCCGGGGCCATGCTGGTCAAGCTGTACGGCGACTACGACGACGAGCTCGGTGAGTTCGGGAACCGCGCCGCCCGCGTCCGCGACACCGGCGTCCGCCAGGCGCTGTACGGCCGCGTGTTCTTCGTGGCCCTCGGCGTCGTGGCGGCCGTCGGCACGGCCGTCGTGTACGGGGTGGGCGCCCAACTCGTCATCTCGGGCACGATCTCGCTCGGCACGCTGGTGGCGATGGCCGCCTATGTCACGCGCATCTACGGCCCGTTGAACGACCTCACCAACGCCCGGGTCGACCTGATGACGGCCATCGTCTCGTTCGAACGTGTGTTCGAGGTTCTGGACGCGCCGACGTCGATCGAGGACCGTCCGGGCGCCGCCGACCTCGTCGAGCCGCTCGGTCGGGTGGAGTTCGACCACGTCAGCTTCCGTTACCCCGCAGCCAACGTCGTGAGCGTGGCGTCGCTCGAGGCGCCGGGCTCCACCGACGAGCTCCCGGCGGGCACGACGCTGGAGGTGCTGCACGACATCGACGTCGTGATCGAGCCGGGGCGAGAAGTGGCCTTCGTCGGGCCCTCGGGCGCCGGCAAGACCACGCTGGCGTCGCTCGTCCCGCGCCTCTACGACGTCACCGCCGGCGCGGTGCGCATCGACGGTCAGGACATCCGCGACCTCACTCAGACGACGTTGCACGCCGCCATCGGCGTGGTGGCGCAGGATCCGCACCTCTTCCACGAGTCCGTGGCGGCCAACCTGCGCTATGCCCGCCCCGACGCCACCGCGGCCGAACTCGAGGAGGCCTGCCGAGCGGCGCGCATCCACGACGTGATCGCGGCCCTCCCCGACGGGTACGACACGATCGTGGGCGAGCGCGGCTACCGGCTTTCCGGCGGTGAGAAGCAGCGCGTGGCCATCGCCCGGATGCTCCTGAAGGACCCGGCGATCGTGATCCTCGACGAAGCCACGAGCCATCTCGACACCGAGAACGAGGCGCTGGTCCAGGCCGCGCTCGACGACGCGTTGCGCCACCGGACGTCGATCGTCATTGCCCACCGCCTGTCGACGATCCGCGACGCCGATCTCATCTGCGTCGTCGACGACGGCCGGATCGTCGAGCGCGGCACCCATGAGGACCTGCTCGCTCTCGGGGGGCTCTACGCCGAGCTCTACCTCACGCTGGTGGGGGAGACGGCGCCGACCCGGTGAGGATCAGCCCTCCCTGACGACGGTGCCGTGGCGTCGTTGCGCACGCCGCGGTACCGGGGACGGAGCTCGGGCGCCGACTCGGGTTCGAGGCGCTCCCAGCGGTTGCGGCCCTTGGCCTTGGCCCGGTACATGGCGGCATCGGCTTCCCGCAGGAGGTCGGCCAGCCCCGACGGTGCGTCCATGCCGGCACCGACGAACGACACGCCGACGCTTCCCGACACCGTGAGCTCGTGTCCGCCGAGCTCCATCGGTGCGGCCAGCAGGGCCACGATCCGCTCCACCACGTCGGTGAGCTCGTTCTGGCTGGCGAGGTCCGGGCACAGCACGACGAACTCGTCGCCGCCGAGCCGGCTGACGGTGTCGGTGGCCCGCACGGCGTGGGTGAGGCGCTGCGCCGTCGTCACGAGCACGTCGTCGCCGATGTCGTGACCGTAGGAGTCGTTCACGACCTTGAAGTGGTCGAGGTCGCAGAACAGCACCCCGAGGACGGAGCCAGTGCGGCGCTGGCCGGCGAGGGCGATCGCCAACCGATCCTCGAGCAGGGTGCGGTTCGGCAGGCCGGTGAGGGGATCGTGGAGCGCCCGGCGCGTGAGCTCCGCGACGCGGCCGGCCTGGGCCCGGCCGAACTGTCCGGCCCGTCGGGTGAGGAGGGCCATCCGCAGGGCGAGGGCGACGGCCACCATCGCCGCCAGGGCCAGGGTGGTAGCGGCCAGCGCGCGCTTGCGGGTGAAGGCGAGGGCGAAGGGCAGGCTGAGCAACGACGCCGAGAGCACGACAAGCTCGCGCCCCAGCAGCCGTCCCACCATGCCCGGACGCGACGTGGGATGCACCCGCAGGTTGCCGATCAGCCCCGCCGTGAGCGCGCCCACGATCACGCCGATGGCGACGGCGCGGTCGATGTCGCCCGTCCCGGATACCAGGACGAGAGCGGTCCCCCCACCGAAGGCGATGGCGTCGAGCGCAACCGCCCCGACCACGCCGAGCGGCACCGGGGACGGGTGCGCGCCCTCATACCCTCCCACGATCAGGCAACCTTAGTAGCCGCCAGCGGCCCGCGAGAGCCCGGCGCCGCAAGAGCACCGCCCGGCGCCCCCTTCTGCGCCGGTGGCGCCCGTTGGGGCGGATTCCGCCCCGAACAGCGACACAAGCGGCGGTTGGCCCGGCTCACGCTGGCCCGGCCGGCCACCATCCCCGAACTCCGTCACACCCCCTGCGTAGCGTCGCTGCCATGGCTGTCGTGCTGGCCGTCGTGGTGGCGGGAGTGGTCGGGGTCGCGCTGGGCGTGGCCCTCCGCCGGCGCGGTCCGGTTCCGGCCGACGCCCTGCAGGCCGCCCTCGGCGCCCTGCGGGAGCAGGCCGCGGCCGAGCGCGACACCGCCGTGCGGGCCGCCCTCGAGCAGGCCGCCGTCCTGAACCGCCAGCAGCTCGACGCCGGCCTCCAGGCCGGCCAGCGCGAGCTCATCGCCCGCCACGAGCAGGCCGAGGCCCGGCTCGACCTAGCGGAGCGGCGGATGCGCGACGAGCTCGCACGAGTCGGCGAGCTGGTCCAGCAGCTCGGCCGCCACCACGCCGCGTCCCTGCGCGGTGTGGAGGCCACCCTCGCCGCCCACGCCGAGAGCACGGCGGCGCTGGCCGGCACCACCCAGAGCCTGCGGGAGGCGCTCGCCAGTCCCAAGGCCCGCGGCCAGTGGGGTGAACGGATGGCCGAAGACGTGCTGCGCCTGGCCGGTTTCGTCGAGCACGTCAACTACGAGAAACAGACGGCGGTCGCCGGGGCCCGGGCCGTCCCCGACTTCACGTTCCCGCTGCCCAAAGGCCACGTCCTGTACATGGACGTGAAGTTCCCGCTGGCCGCTTACCTCCGCTATCTCGATGCCGGCACGGAAGCCGAGCGAGGCGCCCACCGGGCGACATTCGTCCGCGATGTCCGGCTCCGCGTCCGGGAGTTGGCCGGCCGTGAGTACATGCGCCAGGGCACGCGCCCATCCGTCGACTACGTGCTGATGTTCCTGCCGAACGAGACCGTGGCCGCCTTCGTGCACGAGTGCGACCCGGGCCTCGTCGACGAGGCCCTCGGCCAGCGGGTCGTATTGTGCTCGCCGCTCACGCTGTTCGCGCTGCTGGGCGTGATCCGCCAGGCGTTCGACAACTTCATGGTCGAGCAGACATCGGAGGAGATCCTCGCCGTCCTCGGCGCCTTCGAGCAGCAGTGGCAGAAGTTCGCGGCGTCGCTCGACGCCGTGGGCAAGCGGCTCGACTCCACCCAGAAGGCCTACGACGAACTTGCCGGCACCCGCCGGCGCGCCCTCGAGCGGCCGCTCGCCCGGCTGTCCTCCCTCCGTACCGATCGCGGCATCGCCGCCGACCCCGCCTATGCACCCGACGCCGACGTGCTCGCCTTCGACGACGGCCGCGGCGAGCTCGGTGCGTGAGGGCGGTCCGCGGGTTCCGGGGCAACATGGGAGACGACGATGAGCCAGCCCTCTTTCGACCTCGAGTTCGACGACGACCCGGCCGACCCGACCTTCGGCGTCCGGGAGCTCGCCGACGCCGTGAACCAGGTGCTGCGGCGAGGCTTCCGCGACGGCGTGTGGGTGCGCGGTGAGATCGACGGCATCCAGCAGCGTGGCGGTCACGTCTACTTCACGCTGACCGAGCAGACCGACGACGGCCGGGCCAGCGTGCAGGTCGCGCTGTTCGCCAACACGTGGTACCGGCTGCGCCCGGTGTTGGCGCGCCACCGCCTCCGGCTCGGCAACGGCCTGGCCGTGCGTATCCACGGCTCGCTGAACTACTACGCGCCAACCGGGCGGCTGTCGTTGGTGATGGACGGCATCGACGTGCGGTTCACACTGGGCCAACTCGCCGCCGACCGCGATGCGCTGCTGGCTCGTCTCACCGAGGACGGGCTCCTGCGGCGCAACGCCGGCCTCACCGTGCCGCTCGTACCCGAGCGCCTCGGGCTCGTGGCGAGCCGCGGCAGCGCGGCGTGGCACGACGTGCTGCACGAGTTCGAGGCGAGCGGGTTCGGCTTCCGGATCGCTCACGTCGATGTCCGGGTGCAGGGCGCCGATGCGGCGGCGTCGGTGGCCGCCGCCATCCGCACGTTGGGTCGCCGGCGGGTCGACGTCATCGTGCTCGTGCGAGGAGGTGGGTCCCGCACCGACCTCGCCACGTTCGACGACGAGCGCATCGCGCTGGCCATCGCGCGCGCGCCGGTCCCCGTGTTCACGGGGCTCGGGCACGAAACCGACCGCAGCGTCGCCGACGAGGTGGCCCACACCTGTTTCAAGACGCCCACGGCGTGTGCCGCCGGCGTGATCGAGCGGGTCCGGTCGTACCTCGGCCACGTCGACCGCACCGGCGCCGCCGTCGGTCACCTCGCTGTGGCCCGCCTCGAGACGGCGTCGGCCCGGGTCAGCGGCCTCGGGCACCGGGTGGCCGGGCGCACCGAAGCCGCCGTCAGCCTGGCCGACCAGCGCGTCGCCCATCTGTCTCGGCGGCTCGGCGTCGACGCCGACCGGCGGCTGGCAACGGCGGCCGATGGCGTGACCCGAGCGGCGGGGCGTGTCCTGGCCCGCGGCCCGGCCGTGCTCACGGCGGCCGAGCGGGAGCTGGCGGGGGTGGCGGCGCGGGTCCGCGCCAACGACCCCGCGGTCGTGCTGGCCCGCGGCTGGAGCATCACCCGCCGGGCCGACGGCAGCCTCGTGCGATCGGCGGGGGCGGTGGGCCCGGGCGACGAGCTGGTCAGCACGCTCGCCGACGGTGAGGTGCGCAGCCGGGTGAGGGAGGTGGCCTCGTGAGCGGGTCCGACGGCGGCGAGCTCGGGTACGCCGAGGCGCTGGCCGAGCTGGAGGGCATCCTGGCCGAGCTGGAGCGGGAGTCGGTCGACGTCGACCATCTGGTGGAGCGGGTGCAGCGGGCGGCCGTGCTCATCCGGCTCTGCCGGGGGCGGATCGCCACGGCCCGGCTGGAGATCGAGACGGTGGTGGCCGATCTCGAACGGGCGTCGGGCGGCGACGACGAGCCGGATCCGGGGCCGGGGACGGCGCGGCGGTGACGGCGTGCGGCGCGTGTCGGTCGTCGGCAACTCCGGTGCGGGCAAGACCACGCTGGCGCGTGAGCTGGCCGCGCGCCTCGATGTCGAGCACGTCGAGCTCGACGCCGTCTTCCACCGGCCGGGGTGGCAGGAGCTCGATCGGGACGCGTTCCGGGCCGAGGTGGCGGCGCGGGCGACGGGCGACGGATGGGTCATGTGCGGGAACTACTCGGCGGTCGTCGACCTCGTCTGGGCCCGGGCCGACACGGTGGTGTGGCTCGACCTGCCCCGTCGGGTCGTCATGCGGCGGGTGATCGGCCGCACCGTGCGGCGCAGCGTCACCCGGGCCGAGCTGTGGAACGGCAATCGAGAGCCGCTGGCCAACCTCTACCGGTGGAACCCCGAGCGGTCGATCATCCGCTGGGCCTGGACGCACCACGGTTCGTACCGGCGCCGGTACGTCGAGGCGATGGCCGATCCGCGGTGGGCGAGGCTGCGGTTCGTCCACCTCACGACGTCAGCCGAGGTCGCCTGGTTCCTCGCCGGTGCCACCGCCGAATCGGCGGCCGACAGCCCCGGGTAGCCTCGGCTCGTCATGGTGCGAGATCCCGCCGAGCGGGTCGAGGCCCGGCTGGCGGGGCTGCTGGCGGCCGAGCGGGCTCGGTGGACGGCGGTCGATCCCGACGCCGCCGACCTGTTCGATGCCCTCGAGCGGTTGCTGTTGGCGCCGGCCAAGCGGCTGCGGCCCACGTTCTGCTACTGGGGGTTCGTGGCCGCGGGCGGCGATCCGGCCGGTGATCCGCCCGTGACTGCCGGCGTCGCCTTCGAGCTGCTGCACGCCTTCGCCCTGCTGCACGACGACGTCATGGACGGCTCGTGGTTGCGACGGGGACAGCCGGCGTGCCATGTCGACCAGGCCGCCCGCCACGACGCCGGTGGTTTCGCCGGGGAGTCGCGGCGGTTCGGCGACGGCGTCGCCA
>DASXAI010000692.1:0-2039 GCA_036406775.1 Acidimicrobiales bacterium | reverse complement strand
CCAGGAACAGCCAGCGGATGTTCGGGCCGAAGACGATCACGAGTCGCGGCCAGAGGAAGGTCTCGCCGAGACCCACTCCGAGCGCGACGAGGATCATCGCCGGACCGATGATGTGAGCCGCCTGGGGCGCCTCTGGAAGCTTGCGGATCGGCATCGGCGGCAACCGGCCCGCGTGCCAGACCCTTCCCTCAACGGCAGTTTCCGGGGCGGTGCCCGCCACGGGTCCCTGCCCACCTTCGACTGCTGACATATCTCTTATTCCTCCCCTTCTCCCTCAGAAGACGACGTCTGACTACGACCTGCTACTTCCCCCTCCCCACTCAGTCGAGGTGCCCGGCCATCCGTGCCCAGCGGTACTTGGCCGCCAGGACCTCGACGGGCGTCTCGGTCGTGTACGGGTATGCCGGGATGCCGTGGTCGAACAAGTACGCCGAGGCCTCCTCGACCTCGACGTCGCCCGCCAGGGAGGCCACGATCGGCTTGTCGATGCCCTTCTCGCGGTACTCCTCCACGACCTCCGCCATCGCCTCCGCGAACACCATCGGAGGCGTCACGATCGTGTGCCAGTAGCCGAGCACCAGCGCATGGATGCGCTCGTCCTCGAGCCCCAGCGCCACGGTGCTCTTGTACGTCTCGGGCGGCTCACCGCCGGTGATGTCCACCGGGTTGCCGGCCGCGCCGAACGGCGGGATGAACTCCATGAACGCCTTGTCCAGGTCGTCCGGCATCTCCATGAGCTTCAGGTCGTTGTTGAAGCACGCGTCGGAGAGCAGGACGCCGGAGCCGCCGGCGCCGGTGATGATCACCACGTTCTCGCCCTTGGGCGTGGGCAGGATCGGCAGGCAGCGAGCGAACTGGAGCAGCTCCTGCAGTCCCCGCGCACGCACGACACCGGCCTCGCGGAGGATGTCCTCGTAGACCTTGTCGTCACCCGCGAGTGCCGCGGTGTGCGACGCCGCCGCCTTGGTGCCCGCCGGGGTCGCCCCCGCCTTCAGCACCACGACCGGCTTCTTCTTCACGACCCGCTGGGCCACGTCCACGAACGAGCGGCCGTCCTTGAGGTCCTCCATGTGGAGGGCCACGCAGTTGGTGGCCTCGTCCTGCTCGAAGAACGTGAGCAGGTCGTCCTCGTCGATGTCGGCCTTGTTGCCGAGGCCGACGATCGACGAGACGCCCAGCTTGCTGGTGCGGGCGAAGCCCAGGATCGCCATGCCGATGCCGCCGCTCTGCGACGCCAGCGCCACCGGGCCCTTCACGTCGTACGGCGTGGTGAACGCCGCGCTCATGTTCCCCGGCGTGTAGTAGACGCCGTAGATGTTCGGGCCGATGAAGCGGACGCCGTGCTCGCGGCCGGCCTTGACCAGCTCGGCCTGCAGCTCCTCCTCGCCGGTCTCGGAGAACCCGGACGGGATCAGCACCGCGGCCTTGATGCCCTTGTCGCCCACGGCCGCGAGCGTGTCGGGCACGAACTTGGCAGGGATGCAGAACACCGCCACGTCCGTGTCGTCCGGCACCTCTGAGATGTCCGAGTAGACCTTCTTGCCGAGGATCTCGTCCGCCTTCGGGTGGACGGGGTAGATCTCGCCGCCGAAGCCCCCGTTCACCAGGTTCTTCATCACGGAGTTGCCGATCTTGCCCTCGGACGCCGAGGCGCCGATCACCGCGATCGCGCGCGGCTGCATCAGCGACTTCATCGTCTCGAGGATGTCCTCCTGCGAGTACCGCGGCGGCGGCTCGTGCGCGTCCTCGGCGGACACGATGAAGCGCGCATCGACGGCGGTCGCGCCATCCTCGGTGGCGAGCACCGGGTTGAGGTCGACCTCAGTGATCTCCGGGAAGTCGGTGACCAGCTCGGAGACCGCGGTGATGATGGACACCAGCGCCTGCTGGTCCACTCCCGCGCCACCGCGCACACCGTGCAGCAGCTCGGCCGCATCGATCCCGTTGATCATCTCTTGAGCGGCCTCGGGGGAGGTCGGCGCGAGCCGGAAGGTGACGTCGCGCAGCACCTCCACGAGCACGCCGCCGATGCCGAAGGT
>DASXAI010000691.1:0-6163 GCA_036406775.1 Acidimicrobiales bacterium | reverse complement strand
GCTTCGGCGCGGCCTACGAGGGGCCGCCCGGATCGGTCCACGGCGGGGTGGTGGCGGCCGCCTTCGACGAGATCCTCGGCATGACCCAGTCGCTCAGCGGCCAGCCGGGCATGACCGGAACCCTCACGATCCGGTACCGCCGCCCGACGCCGTTGTACCGCGACCTGCGTTTCGAGGGCCGGCTCGAGCGGGTCGAGGGGCGCAAGATCCTGACCACGGGGACGTGCCACGACGGCGACACGCTGACGGCCGAAGCCGACGGCCTGTTCATCAGCGTCGACTTCGACAAGCTCGCCGCGATGATGACGGCGCGCGACGCTCCGTCGTCCTGAACACTCAGGTCGACGAGCGCTGGCGCCCGTGATCGGTGCGAGCGATGTGGAAGAGCCGGCGCTCGGCGGCGCGAGCCTCGGCTTCCCGTTGGCGGGCCTTGGCCAGCTGGAGCAGTTGGTCGACGTGGAGGGTCATCGGATGCTCCCGACGAGATGGGGGCGGCGGGACGGGCGGCGGGTGGTCGGCACGGGTTGACCCAGGACCGAGCCCAAGGCGGCGTCGTAGTCCGCCAGGCAATCGTCGATCAGGGCGATGATCCGGTCGCAGCGAGCGGTCGTGGTGGACATGCGAGGAGTGTCCACCACGAACCTTCCCGGGTCCTTCCGGCTCAGCGGGGGGCGTGGCTCCCGTGGCGGTGGTCGAACCGCGCGTGGTGCCGGCCCAGCAGGTCGGCGCCGTAGTCGCCGCCGTTCGGCGTCCGCACCACCGTGTGGACGTGGTGGCGCGTCGGGACCTCGTTGTCGAAGGCCACGCCCGGGTGGTGGTCGAACTCGATGAGGATCACCGGGCTGTGGACCCGGTAGTAGAACGGCGATTCGTCGTCGGTACCGCCGTACCAGGAGAACCACGTTTCGTCGAGGTGGGTCCCGACCTCGGTCCTGCGCACCTGGGCGTGCCCGTCGCCCACCCAATCGACGTAGGTTCCGGCCAGGGCCAGCAGGACACGGCGCTGGGCATCGGTCATGTCTGCCGCGGCGACGCCCTGGTACGGGGCGACGAGGTTGTCGTGGAACGCACCGCCGGCGATCCGGCCGTCGAAGAGGTTCTGGAGGTGCACCGGGATGTCGTCGGGATGGATCGACGGGTGGATGATCGCCCGCTCGCGTTGGGAGGCGTCGAACGACCGGATGAGATCCAGCCCGTAGGCCTCCTCCGGATCGAACAGCGAGATGCCGGCGAAGGGGCCGAGGCGGACTCGCCGGGGTTCGGCGCCCATGAACGTCGGCGTCATCACCATCCGGTCGGCGAACACGACCGTGTTCACGCACAGGTGGTGTCCGTCGATCTGCCAGCCCCACGGCTCACTGCCGCCGGGCATTCCGAAGATCGAGACGAAGTACGGCCATTCGCCGAACGCCTCGTAGTCACCGGTCAACTGGGCCTGCAGCTCGTTGAGCCGCATGATGGAGCGGGCCTGATCGAAGCCCCGGGCCGACAGCGTGGTCCGGAGGAGGCTCAAGCCGAGGTCGCGTCCCGCCGGAGCGAGGTCCTCCAGCATGATGCCGTGGCGGAAGTGGTTCATGTGGACGTTGATCCACGTCCGCCACTCGGTCGCATCAAGGGGGAACGTCGCCCGTTGGCGCTGCTCGGCCGAGAGGGCGGCAAGGAAGGCGAGAGCGGCGTCGGTGATCGGTTGCGTGCTCACCTTCGGCCCGTCGAGCGAGCGCAGCCCGGTGCGGAGGACGCCGTCGGTGGTGACGCCGAGGAGCGGCCGGTCGAGCTCGGCGGCGCGCTCGTCGATGATCTCGAGGACGGGAGGCGGGGCGTTGTCGACGTGCACCCGCGCCGACATCGACAGCAGCGGCCGGATGCCGAACCGCCGCCACCCGTCGACCGCCTGCTCGGCGTCCGTTCCGATCGGTGTGCTCACCGTCTTGGCCAGTCGCGGTCGATCGGCGGTGTCGGGTCGCAGCTCGGCCAGCGCCACCAGCACCTGGCCCATGAGCATCTCGTTGGTGAAGACGGCCGTCGAGGTGTCGAAGCGCTCGACGCCCCAGGCGTCGCGGAACACGCCGCCTGCCTCCGTGACGATCAGGCTCGTGGCGGCGTAGTCCCACAGTGAGCCGAAGACGAAGATCGCGGCGTCGAGTTCACCCGAGGCCACCATCACCGCATCGAGGGCGAAGCACTGGCTGCGCGGCGTGGCCGGCGGGGTGAAACGCTTGGCGACCTCGTTGCGCCACCCGAGCATCGTGCCCTCGTGTGGCGCGACGATCACTGACGCCGCCGCCAGATCGGGCATCGACCCGCACCGGAGTCGACTGGGCTCATCACCCGAGAACGTGCCGTCCGGCCGGTACGGGGCCGACCACGCCCCGCCGTTCCGTTCGGCCCACCAGCGCCGGCCGAGGGCGGGCGACGACACCAGTCCGGCGGTGATCCGGCCGTCGATCTCGGCGGCGATGATCGTGCCCCAGCCCGGTCGGCCCTCGGCATAGTTGTGGGTGCCGTCGATCCCGTCGACGATCCAGCGCCAGCCCGAGGTGCCCTTGTGGGGGCCGACCTCCTCGCCGACGAAGGCGTCGGCTGGCCGCTTGGCCCGGACGACGTCGAGCATCGCCTGCTCGACGTCGAAGTCGATCTGCGACACCGGCGTGCCGTCGTCCTTCGTCTTCGTCCGCAGTTCCAGCGAGCGGAACTGCGCCATCGACACGGCGTCGGCCGCATCGGCGAGGACATACGTGAACTCGAGATCCTCCGAGACCCCCGACATGGGTCCAGTGTGGCACCCCGGGCCGCGTCGGCCCGTGGTCAGCTACTCAGCCGTTCCCTCCGGTTCGTCGACGAAGGCGCCGTCGCAGAGGTCCTTGAAGCGCTGCAGCTCCTCGGCCGGCGCGTCGATGCCGCCGAGGCGGCCCCGGTCGGCGAGATGGTCGCGGACGT
Source organism: Acidimicrobiales bacterium (assembly GCA_036406775.1). Taxonomy (GTDB): domain Bacteria; phylum Actinomycetota; class Acidimicrobiia; order Acidimicrobiales; family Ilumatobacteraceae; genus DASXAI01. Next base: position 3,226 of record DASXAI010000691.1, on the reverse strand, counting down.
ACAGGCGGGCCACGAGCTGCTTGCGGTCGGAGCCCAGCTCGCGCTGTTCCCATCCGGCCTGCTCGAGAAGAAGGGCGGCGGCGTACACGTCCACCATGAGTTGCGCCAGCGGGTACAGACGGGCCTCGGCCGTGGCCGGGTCGAGGCGGCGCCAGGCGGCGATGGCGGCGTCGAGATCGTCGATGCGCGAGGCCACGATGGCGGCCGTGGCGGCGTCGCCAGTAGGGGCCTGGCGGGCGGCGTCACGCACGCGATCGATGAACGGCTCGTGCGCTTGTTCCCGTTCGATGCCCCTGCGCACGTCGAGGCACAGGATGTTGTCGGGGCCTTCCCACACCGTGTTCACCTGGGCGTCGCGCAGCAATCGCGCGACGGGCCACTGCTCGATGTAACCGTTGCCGCCGTGGATCTCGATGGCGTCGCTGGCCGCCGTGATCCCGAGGCGGGCGGCGCGGAGCTTGATGAGCGGCGCGCCGATCCGCAACCGCGGCCCGAGGTAGCCGTCGAACACAAGGGCCTGGACCGCTTCGACTTCCACGATCAACTCGGCCAGCTTTCGCTGCATCAGCGGGTGGTGGACGAGCTCGCTGCCGAACGCCTCCCGGGCGCGGGCGTAGCAGAGCGACTCGACGAGAGCGCGGCGGGCGCAGCCGAGGCCCATCATGGCGATACCCAGGCGGGCACCGTTGGTGAGCTCCATCATGCGGGCCATGCCGCGCCCGTCGCCGGCGGTGCCATCGCCTCCACCGCCGTTGCCGCTCGGCGCCAGCAAGAAGGCCTCGGCGTCGACCAGCTCGACCTCGGCCGAGGCGACCGCCTTGGTGCCGAGCTTGTCCTTGAGGCGGCGGATGCGCACGCCGTTGCGCGTCCCGTCGCGTCGCTCCCGCAGCACGAGGAAGGGCGCGATGCCGCGGATCCCGTCGGGAGCGCCGACCGGCTTGGCCAGCACGACGAAGGCCGAGCCGTTGGCGTTCGAGGCGAACCACTTGAAGCCGTCGAGCCGCCAGCTGTCGCCGGTGGGTGTCGCCGTCGTCTCGAGGGCGGCGAGGTCGGAGCCGCCCGTCCGTTCGGTGAGCATCTGCGCCGCTTCGCCCGCGAACTCACCGGCCGCGAACAGGTCGCGCACCCGAGCCTTGACGTCGTCGGGCGCGAACTCCTCGGTGAGGCGCAGCACCATGTCGCCGCCGGTGCCGAGGGCGCACATCATCCCGATCTCCGCTTGGTCGAGCAGGTAGGCCCACGCCGCGGCGAGCGGCGCGGCGTCGACGCCGGCGCGCCGAGCCGCCTCGCGGAAGACCGGCGACGAGAAGTTGTGCTCGATGAGATCACGCCGCGACGCCTCGAACGTGGGCGGCATGACGACCTCGCTGATGTCACGCCCCCAGCGGTCGTAGCGCTCGAGCCGGGGCGGATGGCGGTCGGTCTCCTCGGCCCGCTCGGCGATCGCCCCACCCATCAGCCCGCCGAGCGCCTCCAACCGTGGTGCGGCCCACGCCGCGCCGTCGGCCCCGAGGTACCGGCGCATGAGGAACTGCAGGCTCGGGTCGCACGTGTACCAGTTGCGCCCGACGGCGCCCCGGTACCGCTCGGTGGCGTAGCGCCGGGCCTTGGCCTCGGTGCCGAAGGGAAGCTCGTCGACCGGTTCGACGAGGTAGGTGGGCCGAGGCTCTCCGTCAGGTCGCATGCGAGCTCTATTCTGTCGGCCGGACCCCGAGCAGGACAGGCGGGATCACCTGGTATTTCCAGGTCGGATCGGCGATCTCTAGGGCAACACCGTGTCCACCCCGCTCCCATCGGAGGCTCCATGGCTCTTCCGCCGCTCGGCACAACGCTTCGGTTCGTTCAAGCCCGGTCCTTCCGCCAGGATCGAAAACCGGGAGCCGGCGACTTCTGGATCGTCCTCCACGACACCGAGAGCCACGAGGGCCCGTCGGCGGCCGAGGACGGCGCCCAGTTCGACGCCGTGCGCACCGACAAGGTCTCGACCCACCGGATGTGCGACGAGAACTCGACCATCCAGTGCGTGCCGGACAACTGCATCTCGTTCGCGCACTCCCCGGTCAACGACTGGGGCAAGGCGCTCGAGATCTGCGGCACCGTCAAGCAGTCCGCCGCCGAGTGGCGGGACCCGCCTGGTCAGCTGGAGCAGGTGGCGTGGAACGTCGCCGACTGGTGGAAGCAGAAGGTCGATGCCGGCCTCAACCCGGGCCCGCTGCGGTTCCTGTACGCCGAGGACCTCGTGGCCAACATGCGCCAGCACGGCGTCACGACGCACAACGAGATCAGCCGGGCGACCCAGATGCCCGGTCAGGTGCAGGCCTGGATGAAGGCGACGGGCCAGAACGGCTCCGACCACACCGACCCGGGCATGAACTTCTACCCCGACTTCGCCCATCGCAGCTCCATTCCGGACACGCCGCTGGGCTTCGTCATGCAGCTCGCCAACCAGCTGCTGGGCGGCCAAGTCCCTGTCGACCCAGTGACCCCGCCCGTCACACCGACCACCGATCCCACGGAGGCTCTCGTGCAATCGCTCCCCGACATCAAACCAGGCGCCCAGGGCGATCAGGTCAAGCGCGTCCAGGCGCTGCTGCTGGCGGCCGGCTTCGCGCCCGGCGACATCGACGGCATCTACACCGACAGCGACACCAGCCCCACCCGGTCGGCTCTCATCGCCTTCCAGCAGGCCCGCGGGCTCACCCAGGACGGCACCGTCGGCGTCAAGGAGACGTGGCCCGCGCTCCTCGGCCTCTGACCCCGGACGCGCCGGCAGCACGGAACATCGAGATCCCGAGGAGTCCGAACAATGACCGAGTTCTTCACCGAGGTAGTGGAGCGGATCCCGTACGAGGGCCCCGACAGCGACAATCCACTCGCCTTCCACTGGTACGACGCCGACCGAGTCGTCGCCGGCCGACGGATGGAGGACCATCTGCGGTTCGCCGTCTGCTACTGGCACTCGTTCAACTGGGACGGCTTCGACATCTTCGGCGCCGGCACCCTCGACCGCCCGTGGCACCCGACCTTCGCACGCAACACGGACCCGGTCGAAGCGGCGAAGCAGAAGATGGAGGCGGCCTTCGAGTTCTTCACGAAGCTCGGCGTCCCCTTCTACTGCTTCCACGACCGTGACATCGCGCCCGAAGGCGGCTCGTTCAAGGAAACGGCCGCGCTGCTCGACGAGATGGTGGATCTCGCCGCCGAGCACCAACAACGGACAGGAGTC
>DASXAI010000690.1:0-9648 GCA_036406775.1 Acidimicrobiales bacterium | reverse complement strand
GTGAGGATCATGCGGGCCGCCTGTTTCGACACTTCGCTGCCGCTGCCCATGGCCACGCCGATGTCGGCCTGCTTGAGGGCGGCGGCGTCGTTCACGGCGTCGCCCGTCATGGCGACGATGAGGCCCTGCTGCTGCATGAGGCGGGCCAGGCGCAGCTTGTCCTCGGGTGACACCCGGCCGAACACGTGCAGCTCGGGCAGGCGGCGGCCCAGCTCCTCGTCCGACAGGGCCTGGAGCTCGGCACCGCTGATGGCGCCGGGACCGAGGCCGAGCGTCTCGCCGATGGCCCGGGCGGTGACGGCGTGATCGCCGGTGATCATGCGCACGTCGATGCCCGCCCGGAGCGCGACGTGCACGGCGCCCTTGGCCTCGGCTCGGAGCGGGTCGATGATCCCCACCATGGCCACGAAGGCGAGGTCGTTGGTGAACGCCATCGGATCGGCCGTCGCCGCCGCCAGGTCGGCCTCGCTGATCACGCGGGCCGCGAACGCCAGCACCCGGAGGCCCTTCTCGCCCATCTCCTCGTTGGCGGCGTCGATCGCGGCACGGGCCTCGTCGATCGCCACCTGTGAACCGCTGAACGGCCCGCCTTCGGCGCTGCACCGGGCCAGCACGACGTCGGGGGCACCCTTCACCAACTCGATCACGTGCTCGGCCCCATCGATCGGCACCCGATGGAAGGTCGCCATGAACTTGTACTCGGAGTCGAAGGGCACTTCCGCCAGGCGCGGGTAGGCGCGCCGCGTCTCGTCGGCGCCGACGCCGAGCTTGGCCGCCAGCACGACGAGGGCCGCCTCGGTGGGATCGCCGACGACGGCGCCGTCGTCGGACACGGTGGCGTCGCTGTCGAGCACCAGCCCGTACGCCAGCCGCGTGAAGTCAGGTGTCGGCAGGCCGGCGGCGCCGAGGATGCGACCGGTCTTGGCGTAGCCCTCACCCTCGACCGTGAACCACGCCCCGCCGGCGTAGAGCACCGACACCATCATCTGATTCATCGTCAGGGTGCCGGTCTTGTCGGTGTTGATGGCGCTCGTGGCGCCGAGGGTCTCCACGTCGGTGAGGTTCTTCACCACAGCCTTGGCTTCGGCGAGCTGCTTGGCGCCGTACGACAACATGGCCGAGACGAACGTGGGCAGTCCGGTCGGGATGGCCGAGATCGCCATGGCCGTGCCCAGCAGCAGGACGTCGTTTGCCGACAGGCCCCGCGCCAGCCCGACGATGACGATGATCGCGACCGCCGTCCAGGCGATGACACCCAGAACCTTGGTGAGCGACCGCAGCTCCTTCTGGAGCGGCGAGAGGGTACGGGTGACCGACGTCAGCATGGTGGCGATCTGGCCCATCTGGGTGTCCATGCCCGTGGCGGTCACCACCATGGTCGCCGTGCCACGCGTGACCGAGGTGTTCTGGAACAGCATGTTGGACCGGTCACCGACGCCGATGTCGCCCGCGGGCAGCACGTCGGCCTGCTTCGGGATGGGCGCGCTCTCACCGGTCAGCGCTGCCTCTTGCGTCTCGAGCGTCGCCGACCGGAGGATCCGGCCGTCCGCCGGCACGATGTCGCCCGCCTCGACTTGCACGATGTCGCCGGGAACGATGTCGACCGCCGGTACCTCGACGACCTGACCTTGCCGCACGACCCGGCTCTGGGGTACCTGCATCTTCGACAGCGCATCGACGCTGGCTTGGGCCTGGAGCTCCTGCCTCGTGCCGAGCACGACGTTGAGGACGACGAGCAACGCGACCAGGATCGCGGTCGACACCTCGCCGATGGCCAGGCTCACGACGGCCACGGCGACCAACATGATGTTCATCGGGTCACGCAGCTGTTGCAGGGCGATGGCCCAGGCCGACGGCGGCTTCTCACTGGTGATCTGGTTTGGTCCGTACCGGGTGAGACGGGCGGCGGCCTCGGCTGTCGAGAGGCCCGAAGCAACGTCGGAGTCGAACGTGGCCAGGACGGCGGTCGCCTCCAGGCTGTAGAAGGGCGCCGCTGGGCCGGTCGTCTCCGCGACGTCCGCGCCTTGTTCAACGGTTGCCATCGAGCACTCCCCCTCGTCCGGTATGCAGGTGCGCGACAGCGTCGCACTAGATCGGACCGGACGCCAGATCCGGCCGTTCAGCCTGCGTTCACCGGTCCTTCACTGCTCCACTGTCGGTTGCCGGTACGCGCGGGTTGGTACGTTGCCGCCGATGCTGGCCGCAGCAGGGTGGGCGTTCCTGGCCGCGTCGTCGCTCTTGTTCGGCGCCGTCCTGGCTCTGCGGGGTTCGGTGTCCCGGCGGCATGTCGGCGAAGCGATGGGTTTTGGCGCCGGTGCGCTGGTCGGCTCACTGGCGTACGAGCTGATTCCCGAGGCCCACGTATCCGACGTCAAGATCTGGGTGAGCTTCGGGATCGGTGCCGTCATCTTCTACGTCGCCGACGGGCTCCTGACGCGCCGATCGAGCTCGGATGGGAGCCAGGGGCTCGAGATCGCCCTGGGTGCGCTGCTGGACGGCGTTCCGGAGTCCCTTGTGCTCGGGATCGGCCTCGCCGTCGGCGGTTCGATCAGCGTGGGCTTCCTGGTGGCGGTCTTCGTCTCGAACATCCCGGAGAGCCTGTCGTCGGCGGCCCAGATGCGAACGACACGGACTCCGGCGGCCATCTATCGCTTGTGGTTTGCCATCGCGGTGGCCTCGAGCATCGCCGGCGGACTCGGCTACCTGGCGGCGACCGCTCTGCCGGAACGGGACGGCCGATACGTGCAGGCGTTCGCGGCCGGGGCCGTGCTCACGATGTTGGCGGACTCCATGTTCCCCGAAGCGTTCGAGGAGGGAGGACGGGTGGTCGCGCTGCTCACCGCCCTCGGCTTCGCCATTGCCGCGTTGCTCACGACTCTGGAGTGACCCGTTGGGGTACGTTGCCGGCGATGGAGGCCGGCGGCCGTGCCTTCCGTGCTCGGACGAAGTCGACTCGCGGGGTGAAGCGAGCGTGGCGGTTCCTCAGCGTGCTCGCGCTCGTCGTCGCGGTGGCGGCGGCGTGCGGTTCCGACGACGCGGGCGGTGCTTCCGGAACGTCCACCACGGTGACCTCGTCGACCGCGGGCCCCGCGACGTCAGCGCCTGATCGGCCGGCGGTCCTCGTGCTCACCAAGACCGCTGGGTTCCGTCACACGTCGATCGAGCCGGCGGCGGCGGCGCTCGTCGCTGGCCTCGGCGCGGCCGGCATCGATGTCGTCGTCGACCCCGACGCCGCGCACGTCACCGTTCAGGGCCTGGCCCCGTTCAATGCGGTCGTGATGTTGTCGACGACGGGCGACTGGCTCGACGACGCGCAACAGACCGCGCTCGAGCAATGGGCCGCCGCTGGGGGAGGGATCGCGGGCATTCACGCCGCGACCGACGCCGAGGCCGCTTGGCCGTTCCTCGAGGACCTGTTCGGGACCCGGTTCGTCAACCACTCGACGGTGCAGCCGGCGACGGTCGTCATCGAGGACCCGACCCATCCGGCAACCGTCCGTCTCCCCACCCGATGGGCGGTGACGGACGAGTGGTACAACTTCACGCGCAACCCCCGCGACCGCGTGCACGTCCTGGCGACCGTCGACGAGACGACGTACGCCGGCGGCGGGATGGGACCCGATCATCCCATCGAGTGGTCGCGGGAGCCGAGTGCGATCTCCGGCCGCATGTGGTACACGGCGATGGGGCACCCCGACGAGCTGTGGGCCGACCCGGTCTTCGCCGCCCACGTCGTGGCGGGTGTGGCGTGGACGGCCGGAGTCTCGATGCCCGGTGTGACGTCGTTGACGACAGGCGTCACCGCGAGCGTCGCCGCCCGCCGAACGACGCAAGGGAGTCCATGATGGGGTACGGCCAGTTCCGGCCGCTGGCGCTCGGCTATGCGCTGACCGGTCGCGCCCGGCGTGATGTCGGATCTCGGCGTACTTCGGCTTCTCGGCGTGGAAGTGCGCGCTTTTGATGCCGAACCACGCCGAGAAGAGCCTTTCGCTCGTCGTGCCGCAGTTACGTGCCGGCGATGATGGCCCAGCACACGATGGCTGAGCACACGGTGCTCCATCGGCCGTAGCCCTTGTAGATGTCGGCGGCCACCGCGGTCTGTTGCGCGAGGGTGAGGCCGGTGGAGCTGATCTGTGGGTCCGAGACGTTGCGCACCGCCACATAGCTGGGGGCAGTCGGGCCGATCTCCCGACAGACCTTGCCCAGGACGGCGTCGCCCATCTCTGACAGGTCGCCTTTGCCCTGCAGGCCGTACGTGTTGGCGGTGTTGTCGAATCCGAAGAAGTCTGTCGTGAGGATCCCTTTGGCGGCGGCGCGTGACGTCACGATCCGTGGTGGGCGCGTATTGTCGGCGGGCAAGAATTTGACGTTGGCGCCGAAGAGGCGCCGGGCGGTGTCGTACTTCTCGCCCAGGGCCCGTCGAGGGCTGGCGTAGCTCTGCCCGTTGAGCGACGCGAACTGACGTTGGCAGTCAAATGTGACGAACCGGCTGACGATCACGTCACCCACCTCGAAATCGGCGCCGATTCCCCCGCCCGTGCCGGTGGTGATCACAAGTTTGGGTTGGCAGTCGGCGATGATCTGGCGCCACACCGTCGCGTTCGCGAGGTCGGGGCCGTCCTGGGACATGTGCGAATCGGACTTGAACAGTGTGACCGAATGGCTGCCGATCGTCGCGGTCCAGAATGTTCCGAGTCGGCCGAGTTGCCGGGCGGGCGACAGAGGGCGCATGTCTTTGGCGATGGTGTCGAAGTTCTTCGTGTACGGCGGCCAGTCGTCGTGACTGTCGTGGCCTGGAGTGAGTACCTTGCTCAACGCGTGGCCCTCGTCGACGGTCCAGGTCACCACCAGTACGTCGGCCGGGGGCAGCGACGGCCCCGTCGGCTTCGGTCCAGGCACCGGTGCCAAACCGGCAGGCCAGTCCAACGGCACGAACTGTGACAGGGTTGTCGTGAGAGGCGCTTGCGCAGCGAACGCCTTCCCCACGGGGCTCTCCGAGTCGAAATCAATGATCTCTCGGGCTACCGCCGTGTCATCTACCGCCTCCACCGTCCCCGCCGCTGCGCCTGCGGGTGCCGGCTCGACCGTCAGCCCAAGATTGCGCTTCAACCAGCTCGCATCAGCAATCATCGGCGGGTACCCCCTCGTTGTCTGAGCGAGCGTACGACCGTCGCCAGCCACCCAGATGCGGTGCGAGGGAATCGGCGGAGCAGCCGGATTCGGCCTCCAGCGTCACCTCCGGGCGACTCCAGCTCGGAGGTCGGTCTCACCTGGTCGGGAAGGCGGGATTCGAACCCGCGACCTCAGCGTCCCGAACGCTGCGCGCTAACCAAGCTGCGCCACTTCCCGGTGGGCCGATCAAGCCTAGCCGAGGGCCACCTGCTGCGACTCCGGCACGCCTTCCTGGACGGTTCCACCCGCCAGGATGGTGCGCACGGCCCGGCGCAGGCGGATGGCGTCGAGGGGCTTGATCAGCCAACCCTCCGCGCCGGGCCGCTGGGCGAGGAACACGTCGGCGGACCGGTCGAGCAGCATCAACACCGGCACGTGCGGAAGCCGCCCGGCCGACTCCTCGAGCCGAAGGTCGAGGCACACGGCCACGCCGCCCATGGTGCCGATCTGCAGATCGAGGATGGCGAGGTCGGGTGGGTTCCCGTCGGCGACGGCACGGGCGACAGCGTTGCGCACGGACCGGCCCACTCGGGCGACGGTCCAGCGCACGTCGGGCCCGTCGAGGGCGGCGCCGACCTGCTCGACGATCCAGTCGGCATCGGTGGCGAGCAGGTAGTGCGACACGCGGCGTGACGATAGTCCGAGGCGCGCCGAGCTCAGCCGAACAAGTACGCGCCGACCTGCGCCAAGCCGTCGAGATCGTGTACGTCGGAATGGAGCACGGGCACGCGCACGACGGGCGCGGGCGTAACGCGGCCGGCCAGCCCGGCGATCTGGGCCTCCTCGCCCGCCGCCAGTTGGCGTAGATCGGCCAGGTTCGCCCACAGCGGTCCGAGCGGCGTTCCCGCGTACTTCGACGCCGCCGCCTCGGCGTCGTCGGCCGACCCCGGCCCGAACGACGGGTGCATCCGGTTGACGATCAGCGCCGCCACCTGCAGCCCCTCTTCGGCCAATCGGCCGGCGAAGAACTTGGCTTCGTCGACCGAGTCGCGCCGCGGCGACGTCACGAGCACGTAGGCCGTCTCGCGCGCGTTGAGGAGCTCCGTCACGCGCTCGGCCCGTTCCCGGAACCCGGCCTCCATGCCGTCGAACGCCTGGAAGAAGGCGATGGCGTCGTTCAGCACCTCGCCGCCGACCACCTTCGACGCCGTGCGGAGGAAGGCCTGCGCCGCCAGGCCGACCGCCTTCAGGTACGCACGGGTCGGCGCCATCAGGGCGCGGTACAGGCGATGGTCGAGGAAGCGCATGAGCCGGCGAGGGGCGTCGAGGAAGTCGAGGGCGTTGCGCGTCGGCGGCGTGTCCACCACGACGAGATCGAACTGCTCGGCCTCGTGCAGCGCATACAGCTTCTCGGCCGCCATGTACTCCTGCGTGCCCGAGAGCCGGCCCGAGATGTTGCGGTAGAAGCGGTTGGCGAGGATGCGCTCGGCCTGGACCGGTTCGCTGGCGTAGCGCCGCACCACGTCGTCGAACGTGCTCTTCGTGTCGAGCATCACGGCCCACAGCGCGCCCGGCCACGGTCCCTCGATCCGCGACGGCTCGTTGGTGAGACCGGCCAGGCCGAGCGCGTCGGCCAGGCGCTTGGCCGGGTCGATGGTGACCACCACCACCCGCCGCCCGCGGCGCGCCCCTTCGAGGGCGATGGCCGCCGCCGCCGTCGTCTTGCCGACACCGCCCGAACCGCAGCAGATCACGATGTCCCGATCCGTGGCGAGGGCCGCGAGCCCGCCGTTGGCCGCGGTCGTCACACCAACGCCTCGATGCCGGCGGCGAGGTCGGCACTCAGCCGATCGACGTCACCTGGACCCAGTTCGGCGGTGAACAGGAACGGCAACTGCACGACCGGCAGCGGCAGGCGCTCGGCGAGGCGCGCCAGCTGCTCCCGCTGGAGCTCGACGCGGTCACGTCGGAACGAGGCCGCCGCTGTTAGCGCCTCGAGCTCGTCGTCGGCCACTGTCACGCCCGCCTCCGAGGCCGCGTCGCCGGGATCGACGTCGAGCCCGGCGAGCTCCGGGTAGAGGCCGTTCACCACCACGGGCCCCAGGCTGACGCCGACCCGGTCCTCCAGTGCGTACGCCGTGTCGACCAGTTCGTTGACCGGCGTCTCCTCGGGCAGGGTCACCAGCACCACCTGGGTGCGCTTCGGATCGGAGAGCATGTCCACCACGTCTCGGGCTTGGGTGTGTACCGGCCCCACGCTGACGGCGTCGACGAGCCCGTTGGCCGACTGCAGGAACGTGATGGCGTGCCCGGCGGCGGGGGCGTCGAGCAGGATCACGTCGACCGCTCCCAACCGCTCGAGTTGCTTGACCTTGCCGAGTACGAGGATGTCGTCGATGCCGGGCGCCGCCGTCGCCACGATGTCGAGCACGCCCGTGCGTCCCAATCGCTGCGACAGCCGCCGCATGCCGTGGTCCTCGAAGTAGTCGCTGAGCGCCCGGGCGGGCGTCACGGTGCGGGCCTGGATCTGGCCCGTCCCGTCCGGCCCCCGGCCGGCGGCCAGCACCACCTCGTCGTACCCGAGCTCACCCCGGCCGCCGAGCAGCCCGGCCAGGCCACTCTTGCCCTCCACCTCCACCACGAGCACGCGCAGGCCGGCCCCGGCTGCCGAAGAGGCAAGGGCGGCCGTTACCGTGGTCTTGCCCACGCCACCCTTCCCGGCCACCACGACCAGCCGGGCGGTGGCGAAGAACTCCAGCAGGTCCACGCGTTCCCTTCGGAGGCCGATTCGTTGCGAAGACTATCGACGGCGCTCGTAGTGCTCGGGGTGGTCGTCGCCCTCTTCTCGTCGTCGGCCGGCGCCCAGACGGCCGGCCCCCCGACCCCGCCGGTCGACGTGTTCGAGGTGAGCGGCTTCATCGACGCCCCTGTCGCCGACGGCATCGAACACGCCATCTCGCGGGCCGAGGCGGACGGCGCCCAGGCGCTCGTTCTGCAGATGAACTCGCCTGGCGCGCTCGTGTCGCGTGATCGGATGGAGGCCCTCGCCCAGCGCATCCACGACGCCGCCGTCCCGGTCACCATCTGGGTCGGCCCCAGCGGCGCCAAGGCCAATGGCCTGGCCGGCCAGCTGCTCGGCGCCGCCGTCGTCACCGGGATGGCGCCCGGGAGCCGCATCGGCGACTTCGGCCCACCCCTCGAGGTGGCGGGCGCCCCGCTCACGTTCGGCAACGCCACGGATCGCCTCCAGACCGACACGCTCGGCGACGCCGATGCCCGCGCCGCCGGCGCCCTGAAGGTCGGCGTCGACGACACCGGTACGCCCACGCTCGGCGACTTCATCGTCGTACTCGACGGGGTGACCGCCAACGGCAAGACGCTGGACACGGCCAACGTCGTTTCGAAGGGCACCGAGCTGCGCCGCGAGCGCAACGGCCCCACCCGCTTCGCCAAGCTCGGCTTGCTGCCCCGGCTGATGCACACGGTGGCCAGCCCGCCCGTGACGTACCTGCTCCTCACCATCGGGCTGGCCCTGCTGATCTTCGAGTTCTTCACGGCGGGCATCGGCATCGCCGGCGCGGTCGGCGCCATCTGCATCGTCCTCGGCTGCTACGGCGCCGTCGCCCTGCCCACCCGGCCGTGGGCGTTCGGCCTGCTCATCGTGGCCATGCTCGCCTTCGCGGTCGACGTGCAGACGGGGGTGCCGCGGTTCTGGACGGGCGTCGGCGTCGTGTCCTACGTCGTGGCGTCGGTCTTCCTCTACGACGGCCTGTCGTTGTCGTGGGTGACGCTGCTGGCCGGGATCGGCGGCGTGCTGCTGGCCTTCCTGGCGGGCATGCCGGCGATGGTCCGGACCCGCTTCGCCACGCCCACCATCGGCCGGGACTGGATGGTGGGCGAGCTGGGCGAGGCCGTGGTGGCGGTCGATCCCGACGGCGTCGTGCGGATCCGCGGCGGCCAGTGGCGGGCCCGAACCAACCGGGCCACACCGATCGCACGGGGCGACCGGATCCGGGTCGTCGCCATTGACGGCGTCACGCTCGAGGTCGAGCCGGAGGCGGGTGGGGCCGAGGACTACCGGGAGCGGGCTCGGCGCCGTCGCGCGCCTCACGCGGCGGCCGACACACCGTGAGCGCGTAGGCCATACGTCTCATTTTGGTTACGAACCCGTTGCCCTCCTGGGCCTTCCTGCTTATCGTCGCAGGTAGGAGGGGACGGCGTGTCATACCAAACGATCGACGACTCGTGGCAAGTGCGAGCGGCGTGCCGGGGACCGCAGGCGAGCGTCTTCTTCCCGCCACCGCATTTCGAGCGCAAGGACGACAAGCTCGTACGGGAAGAGCGGGCCAAGGCGATCTGTCGAACCTGTCCGGTTTCTGAACCATGCCTCGCGTACGCGCTGCGGATCCGGGAGCCGCACGGGATCTGGGGCGGCCTGAACGAGCTCGAACGGCGGACGATGCTCGAACCGATCGAGTAGCTCAGGGTTCGGGGAGCCGGGGCCCGGCGATCCGCAGGTCGCCGCGGCGCCGGGTG
>DASXAI010000689.1:0-4523 GCA_036406775.1 Acidimicrobiales bacterium | reverse complement strand
GTCGTAAAACGCGCCGACGAGAGCCTCGAAGAACGGCATGCCCCCGACCGCCTCGTACAGCGTGACCTCGGCCATGGGTTACGGGACGTCGAGGATGTCGCCGGGCGGGCCGAGGTGATGCGGCTCCATCCGGCGCCGGGTGCGGCCCATCTCGGCCGGCACGCGCCGCTGGAGGAACTCGATCACGGCGCCGGCGAAGATGTCGTTCTGGTCGCCCGCCACCATGTGGGCGGCGCCGGCGATGTTGACGTACTCGGTACCAGGGCACAGCGCGAGGAACTGGGCCGCGCCCTCCTCGCTCAGGATGTCGGAACTGCCGCCGCGCACGAGGAGGGTCGGCAGGGCCAGGCTGGCGGCGCACGCCTCGAGCCGGGCCTCGCGGCGGTCGAGGTCGCGCGCGCCCTGGCGGAACCTCGGGTCCCAGTGCCAGTGATATCGGCCGTCCTCACCCAGCCGTACGTTCTTGGCCAGCCCGTCGAGCGACTTGGGGCGCGGGCGGTGCGGCTGGTAGCTGGAGATGGCGTCGGCCACCTCTTCGAGCGTGTCGAAGCCGTCGGGCTTCTGGGCCATGAAGGCGCCGATCTTGGCGGCGCCGTCCCGTTCGATCCGCGGCGCGATGTCGACGAGGACGAGGGCAGCCGCGTCGACATGACCCTCGCCCACGGCGACGAGGCTGGTGCCGCCGCCCATCGACGCGCCCACCAGGATCGGTCGCTCGGCGTGGATCTGTTCCACCACGGCCTGCAGGTCGGCCACCATCAGGTCCTGGCCGTACTGGCCGTCGGCGGCCCATTCCGAGTCGCCGTGGCCCCGGGCGTCGAAGGCGATGGCGTGGTACCCGGCCGCGGCCAGCGCCTGCCCGGCCCCCTTCCACGCGTGCCGGGTCTGCCCGCCGCCGTGCTGCAGGATGACAACCCGGCCACCGGGCTCGCCCCATTCGTCGCCGGCCAGGCGCAGCCCGTTGCGGCCGTGCCAGTACCGCATGGGCTCGGGCGTCGATGGCAACCGTCGGCCTGCGCTCACAGGCCTGATGATGCCCGGCCCCGCCCCACCCACCAAACGGCTAGGTCGTAGCGGCGAGGACCCCGACCGCCGCGAGCAGCGCCGGCACGCCTGCCACCAGGCCGACCCGGGCGTAGTCGCGGGCGCCGAGGGCGAGTCCGGCCCGCCGGCTCGACTCCAGCCACAGCAGCCCGGCGAGGGAGCCGGTGACGAGGACGACCGGCCCGAGGTTGACTCCGATCAGCAGGGCGATCGTCTGGCTGGACCCGGACGTGTGGGGCAGCGCGACCAGGAACGCCGGCAGGTTGTTGAGCAGGTTGGCGCCGGCGGCGCCGCTCAGGGCCTGGGCCCACACGCCGTCGTGGACGAGCCAGTGGGCGAGACCGGCACGGTCGGCGGCGGCGCTGGCGACGACCGCCAGCCCGGCCGCGACGGCGGCCGTGCCCCACGGGACTGCTTCCAACGGGACACGCCCCACGAGCCCGACGAGGGCCACGTCGACGACCGCCACGACGACCCACGGCGCCACGCCCGCCGCCCCGCCGGCAAGGAACCCGACCAGTAGCACCGTCAGCACCACGCCGCCGATGACGAGCGGCCGGGCGGTCGTCGGAGATGGGCGCGTCCGCACCGCCGGCACGAGCTGGCGGTCTCGGAAGGCGAAGCGCCACCCCAGATACCCGACGAGGCACGCCACCACCGTCGGCACCGCCATGTGGGCGGTGAGCTCGAGCGGGCTCAACCGGCCCTGGTCGACGGCGATGAGGTTGGTGAGGTTCGACACGGACAAGGCCGACGACGCCAGGCACGCCAACAGCGCGGGCTGGAACGCCATGGCCACCGGATCGAGCTGCCAGCGGCGCGCCACGGTGATGGCCAACGGCGTGCACAGGACGACGGCGGCATCGAGGTTCAGGACGGCCACCGCGGCCGCGGTCACGAGCCACATGCCGGCCGCCACGTGGCGCCCACCCGCCACCCGGGCCAGGGCGTGGAACACGTCGAGCTCGTCGAGCAGCACCGCCAGCGGGACAGCGAGCAGCAGGAACGCGATCGGCGCGAGGAGAGGTTCGACGGCGTCCCAAGCGTCAACCGGCCCGAGCACACCGACCGCGACCGTCGTGATGGCGGCGGCGACCGGGAACACCCATGCCGGCAGTTGCCACGGCCGGGCGATGGCGCCCGCCACGCCGACCACGAGCAGCGAGACGGCGACAACAGCCACGGCGGTTCGACGCTACCGGCGGCCATCGGCTGCTACGACTGCGGCATGCGCGTTCCCCCGCCCGGTCCCCTCGATCTCGTCGTCCGAGGCGGGCGGGTGGTCGATCCGTCATCGGGCGTCGACGGCCGGTTCGACATCGGCATCCGCCTCGGGCGGATCGTCGCCATCGAGCCGGACATCGCCGACGGCCTGGTGGGTCCGCCCGCCGATGGCTCCGGGCTCGGCACCCAGGTGCTCGACGTCGCGGGTTCGATCGTGGCGCCCGGCTTCGTCGATCTGCACGCCCATGTGTACGTCGGCGTCTGTCCTCTCACCAGCCCGGCCGATCCCGCCTGCCGCCGGGCCGGCGTCACCACCGTGGTGAGTGCGGGCGACGCCGGCGCCCACACCATCGACGGGTTCCGGCGGCTCGTCGTCGAGCGCTCCCTCACCCGCGTGCTCGCGTTCGTGCACATCTCCACCATCGGGCTCGCCGGATGGCCCGTGCCCGAAGCGGCCGAGCCCGGCTACCTCGACGCCGACGCCGCGGCCCGAGCGGCGTGGCGTCACGCTGACCTCGTGGTGGGCATCAAGGTGCGCATGTCGGCGTCGATCACCGGCTACCAGGGACTGCTCCCGCTCCAGCGGGCCCTCGAGGCGGCCGAACAGGTGGGCCTGCCGGTGATGGTGCACATCGGCGGGGCCGAGGCGCCTCTCGCCGACCTGCTCGGCCTGTTGCGGCCGGGCGACATCGTGACCCACTGCTTCACCGGCACCGGCCACGGCCTGGTGGACGGCGACGCCGTCGTGGATGCCGCTGGGCCGGCTCGGGAGCGCGGCGTTCTGTTCGACGTCGGCCACGGCGCCGGCAGCTTCGACTTCACCATTGCCGAGGCGGCGGCGGCCGCCGGGTTCTGGCCCGACGTGATCAGCACCGATCTGCACAGCCTGAGCGCCGCCGGCACCATGGTCGACCTGCCCACCACGATGGCCAAGCTGCTCTGGCTCGGCATGCCGTTGCCCGACGTGCTCGCCGCGGTCACGAGCCGGCCCGCCGCCGCCATCCGGCGAAGCGACACCATCGGCCGGCTCGCCGTCGGCGCCGAGGCCGACATCACGGTGTTCGATCTGGTCGACGAGCCGCTCGCCGTGGCCGACACGATGGGCCACGAGCGGCGCATCGACCGCCAGGTGCGCATCCGCCACACCGTGCGGGCGGGCCAGCCGTGGGACGGGCCCTACACCCATCCCGGCCCCTTCTACGACGGCCCTCCCGCCGCCGGCTGATCCAGCCGGGACGCCCACGGGTGGTCGGGCCTGACCGATGGACAGAAGGGCAGCCGGTGCCCGGTGGCGACGCCGTCGAGCACGACGACTTCGCCGGTGTCGTCGACGGTCACGACGAGCTGGTCGTGACGGTGACCGGCGAAGCACACGTTGGTGGGGCTCCGGCCCGGGACGGCCAGTCGGTCCACGACGGCGCCGCGCGGATCGAGGACGTAGACGGCGCCCGAGCCGAAGTGGGCGACGTAGACGTGGCCGGTGGCGTCGAGGGCCATGCCGTCGGGCCCGCACAGGTGGTCGACGCCCAGGCGCGCCTGATCCGCAGCGGGGAGGCGGGGCGCGTCCGGTGCGTCCGGCAACTCGGCGAAGCGCCGCTTGTTCGTGGCCCGACCGCGTCCCCGCAACTCGTAGGCCCAGATCGTCCGGCGAAACGTCTCGGCCACCAGCAGCGTGTCGTCGCTGACGACGACGCCGTTCGGGAACCACATGTCGCAGTCGAGCTGGTGCAGTTCGCCGGAGTCGGCGTCGTGGCCGTAGACGGCGCCGATCGGGTGGCGCGGCGAGCTCGTCCACGGGTCGCTGAAGTACAGATTGCCGTCGGGGTCGAAGGCGAGATCGTTCGGCCCGTTGATCCGCTCACTCCGCCAGTGCGTGATCACATCGGCCGGCTCGCCGTCCGCGGCCACCCGCACGATGGCGCGCCGGCCCTCGTCGGTCACGTACAGGGCCCCGTCGGGACCGAACGCCAGCGCCACCGGGATCCCGCCGGTGGTGAAGACCACGGTCGACTGGTGGGGCCCGTCGAAGTGGGTGGCAGTGACGTCGCCCCCGCGGGTGGGCCAGTCCGGCCGATCGGCGCGGTCGAGACTGCACACGTTGAGGACCCAGCCGTTCGGCCCGGCGCACGGTCCTTCGACGCCGCATTGCCCCGCCGCCAGCGTCCACGGCGAGGCGCCGACGGTCACTCGCCCGACAGGTTGCGGTCCGGCGGGAGGCGAAGGGTGTAGCCGATGCCCCGCACCGTGTGGATCAG
>DASXAI010000688.1:0-5910 GCA_036406775.1 Acidimicrobiales bacterium | reverse complement strand
GACGAGTCGGCGTCGGCGCTGCTGTCCCGGCTGGTGCACGAGCGGCCCGGCGAGGTCGCCGTGGTCGCCCTCGGCCCCCTCTCGAACCTGGCCGCGGTCATCCGGGCTGACCCGGACTGGGCGCCCGCGGTCGGGCAACTGGTCGTGATGGGCGGCTCGGTCGCCGTCGGCGGCAACGCCACGCCGGCGGCGGAGGCCAACATCGCCCACGACCCTGACGCCGCGGCCATCGTCCTCGGCGCGCCGTGGCGCTCGACGCCGCTGCTCGTGACGCTCGACGCCACCCACGAGGCGACCCTGGGCGCCGACGAGCTGGCGCTCGCCCGCGAGCGCCGCACACCGGCCGCCGCCTTCTGCGACGAGCCACTGCGCTTCTACCGCAACGCCGTCGGCTCGCCCACGGGCGAGTGCTCGTGCCACGACCTGCTGGCCGTCCTCGCGCTCGAGGATCCGTCGTACGTCGGCGGCGACGTCGTGCCCGTTGCCGTCCACACCGGCGCCGGCCCGGCGTGGGGCGCTGTCGTCGTCGACCGGCGCCGCGGCCGGGAGCCGGTGGCCGGCTTCTGCCCGTGGCGGGTCAGCCTGGGCGCCGACGTGCGCCGCTTCCGAGCCGCCGCCCGCCGCCTCTTCGGCGGCTAGCGCCCGGAAGTTGAACCTGAGAGTGCCCGTGCGGGCGCTCTCCCATCCAACTTCGGGCTCAGGGCTGGCCGACTTCGGCCCGGAAGGCGTCGACCATCCGGTCGACCCAGTCGCTGTAGACGCCATCGATGCCCATACGGAGCACGGCGTGCAGCACCCGCTCGTGCTGGGCGTCCCACGCCAGGGTGAGCCGTTCGAAGCGGTGGAACAGCGTCGTGAGCCCGCCGGTCCAGTCGGACTGGTGGAGGTTGATGGCGTCGATACCGGCGTCGCCGAGAAGGGCGGCGCGGCGCTCTGGGCCTTCCCGGATGCGGTTGAGCCGGGTCGAGTCGACGAGCTTGACGTCGGCGTCGAGCGGTCGCAGGGCCGCGGCGCGCCGCCAGTCGCTGAAGCACAGCCACAGCCGGCCCAGCATGTCCGGCGCCACCTCCCGCACGACGGCGACGACGGTCTCGGCGGCGGCCGGATCCTTCACGTCGAGCGACAGGTCATAGCCGGTGCCGCACGCCTCGAACAGCTCGGCCAGCGTCGGGATGGCGTCGGGCAGATCGGCTCGGCGGACCGAGGCGATGGCCCGCCGCCGGAGGAAGCCGCCCACGACCCCGTCGTGATCGAGCACCGGCACGCGGTCGCCGGTGAGCCACACATCGCTCTCCAGCCCGGTGGCGCCCAGGCGCAGCGCCAGCCGGAACGCCTCGATCGTGTTCTCGGGGGCGTGGGCCCGGGCGCCGCGGTGAGCGAAGGCGATCGGCGGGTCGAGCAGCGACGGGAGGCGCTGTTGCACGTCAGGCACGGTATCGAAGGCGCGATTTGCCAGCGCCATCTGCGAGCGGCGGGCGCTACGTAGACTCGCCGCGTGTTCAACGTGACGGGTGGTGAGCTGGTGATCATCCTGCTCGTTGCCCTCATCGTGCTGGGGCCCGAGAAGCTGCCAGATGCCATCAGGAAGGTCGGGCGCGTCTACGGGGAGCTGCGCCGGATGAGCGCCGGCTTCCAGTCGGAGCTGAAGGATGCCCTCGACGAGCCGATGCGTGAGATGCGCGACACCATGAACACGGTCAAGGGCGGCTTCACCTTCGGCGACGACGGCGAGACGCCACCGACGGCGACCGCCAGCGAGGGCCCTCGGCTGAAGCCCGACGAGGGCGCCGCCGCGGCCGAACCGACCGGTGCGCCCGCCTCCGAGACCACCGACGCCGCCCAGGCGACGGCCGCCGAGGCCACCGACGACGCCGCCCCCGCGCCGGCGGCCAACGGCTCGACCGCCGCCGCCAACAACGGGAGCACCAACGGCCACGGCACCGACCCGAACCCGCCCGTGGCATCCACCGCACCGGCCGACGAGCCCGTCGCACCGGTCGAGAACGACTGAGCCGCCGTGAAGCTCCGCCGCGCGCCCCGGCCCCACGTGAAGACGCCCGACGACCGGATGACCCTCATGGAGCATCTGGCCGAGCTGCGCGGCCGCATCATCAAGTCGCTCCTGGCCATCACGCTCGGCGCGCTGGTGATGTTCGTGTTCTACGACCAGATCCTGAACTTCCTCGCCCAGCCCTATTTCGACGTGTGCAAGCAACACCCCGACTTCGGTTGCAGCGGCGACAAATTCCTCATAACTGGTCCGCTCGACGGCTTCAGCACCCGCGTCAAGGTGTCGGGCTACGGCGGACTGGTCGTGGCGCTACCCATCGTCCTCTGGCAGCTGTGGCGGTTCATCACCCCCGGTCTGCACAAGAACGAGAAGAAGTACGCCGTCCCGTTCATCCTCTGCTCGGTCGCGCTGTTCCTCTTCGGCGCCTTCATCGCCTACTTCATCATGCCGTACGCCGTCGAGTTCCTCATCGGGTACTCCGGCCCCGTCACTGCCGCCTTCACGCCCAACAAGTACGTCAGCCTGCTCAGCATCATGATGCTGGCCTTCGGTGTCGGGTTCCTGTTCCCCGTGCTCCTCGTGTTCCTGCAACTCGTCGGCGTCCTCACGCCCAAGCAACTGTCGCACTGGCGGCGCCAGGCGATCGTCATCGTCGTGGTGGTAGCGGCCGTGATCACGCCGAGCGGCGATCCCTACAGCCTGGCGGCGCTGTCCATCCCGATGTACGTCTTCTACGAGTGTTCGATCGTCATCGGGTGGTTCCTCACGAGGAACAAACGGCGGAACCTGGAGCCGCATCCGGGTTGATCGCCGCCGTCGCGGGCCAGAATAAGGGGCGTGGGCCCCAGCGCCAGCCGCGAGGACCTGCTCGCCCGGTACGACTTCCCGCTCGACGACTTCCAGGTGCGGGCGGTCGACGCCTTCGACGCCGGCGAGTCGGTCCTGGTCGCCGCCCCCACGGGATCCGGCAAGACCGTGGTGGCCGAATACGCCATCGCCCGGGCCCTGGCCGCGGGCCGGCGCGCCTTCTACACGGCGCCGATCAAGGCCCTCTCGAATCAGAAGTATCTCGACCTCGTCCGGTTCTACGGCGCCGATCGCGTCGGGCTGCTCACCGGCGACAACGCCATCAACGGCGATGCTCCCGTGGTCGTGATGACGACCGAAGTGCTCCGCAACATGATCTACGGCCGCTCGCACGCCCTCGACGAGCTGGCCGTCGTGATCCTCGACGAGGTCCACTTCATCCAGGACACCTACCGCGGTCCGGTGTGGGAGGAGGTCATCGTCCACCTGCGCCATGCGGTGCGCCTGGTCTGCCTGTCCGCCACCGTCTCCAACGCCGAGGAGCTGGCCGACTGGATGACGACGGTCCGGGGCCCGACGGCGGCGGTCATCGAGGAACGCCGCCCGGTGCGGCTCCAGAACCTGTACTTCGTCGGCGACCGCTCGGCCGAAAAGCTCCATCTATTGCCGACGCTGGTGGACAGTCGGCCCAATTCGGAGGCCAACCGGCTCGACGGCGAGGCGGTCAGGGGCTGGCGCGGCAACGGGCGCCAGCGGGGCCGGCGTCGGCTCTACACGCCTCGGCGGGTGGAGGTCGTGGAGCGGCTCGACGACGAGGGCATGCTGCCGGCGATCTACTTCATCTTCAGCCGCGCCGCGTGTGACGACGCCGCCAAGGCGTGCCTCGACGCCGGCTTGCGGCTCACGACGGGGGAGGAGCGCGACCGGATCCGGGAGATCGTCGACGGCCGGCTCGGCACGATCGAGGACCGCGACCTCGCCGTGCTCGGCTACGGCCGGTTCCTCTCCCAGCTCGAGGCGGGCATCGCCGCCCACCACGCCGGCATGGTGCCGCCGTTCAAGGAGGTCGTCGAGGCGTGCTTCACCGCCGGTCTCGTCAAGGTGGTGTTCGCCACCGAGACCCTCGCCGTCGGCATCAACATGCCAGCCCGAACGGTCGTCATCGAGAAGTTGACGAAGTACTCGGGGGAGCACCACTCGTTCTTGACGCCGGGCGAGTACACCCAACTCACCGGCCGGGCCGGACGGCGCGGCATCGACACGCTGGGCCACGCCGTGGTGCTGTGGAGTCCGTTCGTGCCCTTCGACCAGGTGGCGGCGCTGGCCACGTCGCGTTCGTTCCAGCTCCGTTCGGCGTTCCGCCCCACCTACAACATGGCGGCCAATCTCGTCCGTTCGTATCCGCCGGACCAGGCCCACCACCTGCTCAACCTGTCGTTCGCGCAGTACCAGGCCGACCGCGACGTGGTGCGCCTGGAGACCCGGCTCGAGCGCCGGCAAGCCGTGTTGGAGGACCTGCGAGCGGTCGCCCGCAGCCCCTACGGCGACATCGACGAGTACCGCCGGCTCCTCGCGGCCGAGCGGGCGGCGGGCCGGGCCGACGGTCCGGTCGACCGGATCGAGCACGCTCTGGCTCGGCTCCGACCCGGCGACGTGGTGATGCTCGACAAGGGACGCCACGCCGGGCGCGCCGTCGTCCTCACCGTCGCCCAACGCAAGAACGCGACGACCCGCGTCCGCGTCATGACGCCGCACCGGGTGCAGTTGCCGTTGTCGACACCCGACTTCGAGACGCCGCCACGCGTCGTCGGGCACGTGACGCTGCCGACGCCGTTCGCGCCCAACCGTCAGGCGTTCCAGCGGGAGCTGGCTCGCACGCTCGAGAAGGCGAAGCTGACGCCTCGCCGCGACGACGGCGAACGACGAAATCGCGAGGCGCAGGACGCTCGCACCGCCCATCCCGTGGCCGCCGATCCCGAGTTGCCGGACCGGCTCCGGGCGGCGACCGCCGCCGATCGTGTGCAGCGCGAGGTCGATGACCTCCGCACCAAGGTCAAGGGGCGCAGCGAGAGCCTGGCCCGGCGGTTCGACCGGGTGCTGCGCATCCTCGAGTCCGGCGGCGAGCTCGAGGGCTGGACCCTGACCGATTGGGGCGAGCGGCTGGCCCGCCTCTTCCACGAGTCGGACCTGCTCATCATCGAGAGCATGCGCCAGGGACTCCTCGACGACCTCGACCCGGCGTCCCTGGCCGGTCTCGTGTCGGTCTTCACGTACGAGCACCGGTCGCCCGAACCGCCCCCCGCGCCATGGTTCCCGTCGGCCAAGGTGCGGCGGCACTGGCTCGACATCGAAGCGCTGGCCCGGGAGCTGAACGCGGTCGAAGAGGAGGCGGGGCTCACCGTGACCCGCCCGCCCGATCCGACCTTCCTCGCCGTCGCCTTCGCCTGGGCCGCCGGCGAGGGCTTCGCCGAGGTGGTGGAGGACGAGGAGCTCTCCGGCGGCGACTTCGTCCGCAACGTCAAGCAGCTCATCGACCTCTTGCGCCAGATCGCCGACCTGGCGCCGTCGGAGGCCACCCGGCACGCCGCCGCGGCCGCCCACGAGCAACTGTTCCGCGGCGTGGTGGCGGCCTCGACGGCAGTCGATGCCGGCGACGCGTGACGATCGAGAAAGGCCGGGCGTGGGGCCGCCCGGCCCGCGATCTCGACGCCGGCGCCGCCGTCGAGGTGCACTCCGACGCCGAGGCGCGCGCCGTCGTCGAGCAGGCCCGCCGCGCCAACGAGCCGGTGCCGCCGCTGCTGCTCCTCGGAGGCGACCTGGCCCGCACCGTGGGTGCGACCGGCGACGCGGCCCATGCCACCGGGCCCGAGGCCCTCGCGCTGCCGTGCGACGTCGGGTCGGTGCTCCTCGACGGGCGCCAGCACTGGTTCGTCGCCCACCTCGTCGCCCGCCGGTCGTGGTGGCGCGGACGGGTGTTCGTCGGCATGAACGCCCAGTTCCTCGGCCGTTGGGACGTGGCGCTCCGCAGTCATCCCAACGACGGTCGCCTCGACGTGCTCGACGTCGACGCCTCCATGTCGTTGGCCCAGCGG
>DASXAI010000687.1:0-2762 GCA_036406775.1 Acidimicrobiales bacterium | reverse complement strand
TCGCCTCCGACGCCGTACATGATCTGGATCTGCTGCGGAGTGCCGGCCACCGCGCGCAGCAGCCACTGCCGCCAGGCGCGCGCCTCCTCGAGGTAGCCGCCCAGCACGAGGGCGTAGAGGGCGAAGGTGGCGTCGCGAAGCCAGCAGATCCGGTAGTCCCAGTTGCGGACGCCGCCGAGCCGCTCGGGCAGCGAGGTGGTGGGCGCGGCCACGATGCCACCGGTCGGCGCGTACGTCAGGGCCTTCAACGTGATGAGCGAGCGCTCGACGGCATCCCGCCACTGGTCGTTCTCGACCGTGATGCGGCCCGCCCCCGTCCACTCCTCCCACCACGCCGCCGTATCGGCGACGGAGCCGATGGGATCGAGGTCGGGCGGCGGCAGCTCGTGGGACGGGTGCCAGCGCAACGTGAACGGCACGACATCGCCCTCGTTCACGACGAAGTCGGCTACCGTCCGAAAGTCCTGCCCCCGGGTGTCCACGGGTGTCATCAGCTCGATCGAGTCCGGTCCGGCGACGGCGCGCAGATGGCGGCCGACGCGGTGGACCCACGGGACGTCGCAGCCATACCCGAAACGCAGCACGAGCTCCATGTGCATCGGGACCCGGCCCCGGACGCCTTCCACGAGCCGCACCACGTCGGGCGTCCGGTCTCGGATCGGCATGCAGTCGACCAGCCGCACCACGCCCTCGGCGCACGTCATCTCCGTCTCGAGCACGAGGGTGCCGGGGCGGTACCGCCGGCGCACGGCGGTGGTCGGGCTCACCGGCGCGAGCCGCCATCGGCCGTTGTCGTCGGTGCCGAGCAGCGCCGAGAAGCAGGCGGCCGAGTCGAATCGCGGCAGGCAGAGCCAGTCGATCGAGCCCGCCGTGCTGACGAGGCCCGCCGTCTGGGTGTCGCCGATGAGGGCGTAGTCCTCGATGCGCACGCTCCTTGGGTACCACGTCGACGGCAATTTCGACCCGTATCGAACATTTGTTTGACTCCGAACGCGCGTTCGGCTAGCCTGGCCCGATGGTCAGCGAGGCCACCACCATCGGCGAGTTGCTGGAGGGTTGCGACCCCGACGCGCTCGACCTCATGGCTCCGGCCGAACTGGCGCGCTACGGAGAGGCGGTGCTCGCCCTGTGGCCCCGGCTCGAAGCCGCTCGCCTGCGGCTCGTCGCCGCGCTCGACCGCGCCCAGGCCTACCGAGTCGACGGGGCGAGAGACATGCCGTCGTGGCTGGCGTGGAAGTCCGGCGACCGCCGGAGCACGGCTCGACGCGACGTCGACCTGGCCACGGCCGTGAGCGCAATGCCGGCCGTGTCAGACGGCCTCGCCGACGGCGTCCTCTCCAAGGCCAAGGCGACCGAACTGGCCCGCGCGTCAGCGGCGACGCCGGAGCAGCAAGCGGCGCTCGTCGCCGCGGCCACGACGGCCTCGGCCGAAGACGTCGCCCGGCGCGTCGATCGCTGGCAACTCGAACACAGTGCGGCTCCCCCCGTCGTCGACGAAGACCTCACCGTCACGCCCATACCGGGCGGCGCGCGCGTCCAGGCCACCGTCGACACGGAGGGCGCCGAGTGGGTGCAGGTCGCAGTCGACGCGGCCGCCGAGCGCCTCGGCTGGCGCGACGTCGCCTGGGGACGACGGCGGGCGCGCGGACTCGTTGCCATCGCTCGGTACTTCCTCGAGCACGCCGATCTGCCGGTCACCAGAGTGGGCCGGCCCACCGTGGTGGTCACTGTCGACGTCGAGACGCTCGCCGGGGCCACCGCCGGTGCCGCCCGGCTCGATTCCGGCGCTTTCGTGTCCGCCGACGTGGCCCGGCGCCTGGCCTGCGACGCCGGTCTCGTGCGCATGCTCACCGACGCCGAGTCGATGCCGCTCGACCTCGGCCGCAAGACCCGCGTGCCGTCGCCGGCGCAGTGCCGAGCCGTGATCCACCGCGACCGGCACTGTCGCTACGAGGGCTGCCAGGCCCCACCGTGGGCCTGCGAAGTTCATCACCTGGTGTTCTGGGGTCGCGACGGTGGCCGCACCGACCTGGCCGGGCTGGCCTTGATCTGCTGGCATCACCATGGCCTGACCCACCGCCAGTCCGCCTCGCACGACCTGGTCGATCGGGGCGACGGCCGCCTCCACCTGCGCCGGCGACGAACGGAGCGTTCCGATGCGGCCTGAGCGGGCCGGCGAGAGCCGGTGTTCGAGCGCGGCCCGACGGATGGGGGACGGGGGTGACATTTGGCGGGCCGAGGTTGGTTCCCGGTCGGACGCAGTTAGGGTCGCCGCCGTGCCGCGGAATGACGGGCGCCTCGGGGGGTATGCGATGTTCGTGTCCGGGACAGGCGTGGCGTCGTGGCAGGTCGTGGAGTCGGAGCGGGTCGCCCGCCCGATGGGGACGCAGGACTGACGCGCCGTGGATGGTCCCGCGGCGTTGCTGCCCATCGAAACCGTCGAGCAGGCCCGGGACCAGATCCGTGAGCAGTGCTTTGCAGCATCGGGCGTCGGGCGAGTGGGCCTGGAGTGCGAGTGGCACGTGTTCGACGTGGCCGACGAACAGCGGATCGTGCCGCTGGACGTCGTCGATGAACTGGTGGCCGGCATCGGGCCGTTGCCGGCCGGCAGTCGGGTCACGTTCGAGCCCGGTGGTCAACTCGAGCTGAGCTCGCCTCCGGCCGTGGGGGTCGACGCGGCCTGTGACGCGTTGGCGGCCGATCACGACGCCGTGGCGGCGGCGCTGGCGCCGTTCGGGTTGGCCCTCGTGGCCAACGGGTGC
>DASXAI010000686.1:0-5094 GCA_036406775.1 Acidimicrobiales bacterium | reverse complement strand
CGGCGACGCAGCGGTCATCGACGCCTACCTCGGCAAGAGCCGGACCTTCGACGAGGCGACGGCGAGATTCGCCTCGGTCTACGCCGTCCAGAACCGCAACGACCACCTCCAGTTCGTCAACGCGATCCGCGACGGCGAAATCAACAGCGCGCCGGGCTGGTAACACCGACCGCGACGTAGGCATCATCACCGACGACGGCCAACTCCTAGCCGAGTTCACCATCAACCCCACCAAGACCTACCAAACCCAGAAACGGCCCGGACAACACCCATAGCCCGTCCGGAATGTCCCGCGACATCACACAGCGGAACGGGAGGGATTCGAACCCCCGAGCCTTTCGGCCGCCCGCTTTCAAGGCGGGTGCAATCGTCCGCTCTGCCACCGTTCCGCCGTCGAGGCTACCGAGCGGAACTTGCACCGGTGGCTGCCCGTACGGGCGGTCTGCGGTTCAACTTCCCGTGGAACGCACCAACACGGCCGCCACGTCGAGCCGCTCGACGGCGCCGATGGCGCGCACGGCGGCCTTGTTGGAGGTGCGGCCGAGGAAGCCGTTGAACAGCCAGCGCTGGAGCAGCTTGCGGGCCTCCACGCTCTCGGGCACGGTGGGGTCGGCCTTGCGGGTCGGCGAGAGGTACAGCTGCACCGTGAGGCGCTTGACGAGGTCGGGGTCGGGGGGACGGCCGGTGGCGCGCTCGATGCGGGCGGCCAGGTACGAGCCGACCACCTGCACTTCGCGCACGCCTTGGCGGATCGAGCGAGTGAGGTTGGTGAGCGTCACGAGCGAGAAGACCCACGGGACCTTCCTGACCCCCGGCACCTTCCGGAAGCGGCCGATGCGGCGCACGATCGGCATGGCGAAGAGGGCCACCTGCTGGATCTGGTCGGCGAAGGCGCTGACGTCGATGGCGTCGGGGTCGTCGAGCACGGCCCGGGCCTCGTCGGCCGTGGTGATCTCGTAGGGCCGGGCCAGCACGCGGTCGATGGCGCGGTCGTACAGCGACTGGGCCGCGGATGCGGCGGCCTTGGGGAGCCCGGCGACGGCCCTCGGCACACTGGCCGCCGTCGACTTGACCTTGTCGACGTTCACTGGATCCGCCGGCGCAGATCGGCCATCCAGTCGTCGGCCTGGCGCCACCGGTTGTCGGCATGCTCCCGCGCCGATGCCGCGTGGGCCCCGCCCGCGGGATACGACCCGAGGAACTTCACGCCGCCCTGCTTGGCGTGCAGCTCGCGCAGCGCCGCCGCCACCAGCTCGTCGGCGATGTGGCCGTCAGCGTCGATCACGAAGCAGTAGTCGCCGAGGCCGCCGGCCTTGGTGGGGCGGCTCTCCAACCGGCTCAGGTTGATCCGCCGCGCCGCGAACTCCTGGAGGATGGAGATCAGGCTGCCGGGCTCGTTGGCCCGCTGGAAGACGACGATCGTCGTCTTGTCGTGTACCGTGGGGGCGGGCACGCCGTCGCGCGCCACGACCACGAATCGGGTCTGGTTGCCGTCGTGGTCGGCGATGTCACGAGCCATCACGATGAGGCCGTACAGCTGAGCCGCGATCTCCGGTCCGATGGCGGCCAACCCGCCCTCCTCGCCGCCACCCACGACGCGAGCGGCCTCGGCCGTCGAGTTGGCCGCCCGCAGCTCGACGCCGGGGAGCGTGCGGTCGAGAAAGGCTCGGCACTGGGCCGTCGCCACGGCGATCGACAGCACCGCTTTCACGTCGGCCATCGCCATGCCCGACGGCCCGAGGAGACACTGCTCGACGTCGAGCACGACCTCGCGCTGGATCAGCAGGTCATGGTTGAACACCAGCGCGTCCTGGCTGAGAGTGACCGTGCCCTCGATGGCGTTCTCGATCGGCACGAACCCGAGGTCGACGACGCCGGCCTCGACCGCCCGGAGCACGTCCGGGATCGTGGCCAGGTCGACGAGGTCGGCCACGGCCAGATCGGCCTGCGACAGCAGCGCTTGTTCGGTGAAGGTGCCGGGCGGGCCCAGGAACCCGACTCGCGGCCCGGGCGAGGCGGGAGCACCACCCCTTGCAGGAGTTTCGGGCACGGGTTGGCAGGATAGTGAGGTGGACGCCGAGGCCCTCCGGTCATTGCTCGACGACGTTGCGTCCGGGCGGGTCGATCCCGCTACCGCCGCTCGCCGCCTCGAGCGCCTGCCGTTCGCCGACCTCGGCTACGCGCGCATCGACCACCACCGGGCCCTACGCCAAGGCGTCCCCGAGGCGGTCTACGCGCCCGGCAAGACGCCCGAGGAATGCGCCGCCATCGTCACCGAGCTCCTCGACCACGGCACCGGCCCGGTGTTGCTCACCCGTGCCGACGGCGCTCAGAGGGAGGCGGCCCTGACAACCAACCCTTCCGGCTCTGCTCACGGGGCGACGGTCGTGTGGCGCCCTGTCGAACGCCGCCGCCCCGAGCGCGTCCTCATCGTGACGGCGGGGACGGCCGACGCCAAGGTGGCCGACGAGTGCGCCGCCGTGCTCGAGGCCTTCGGCTTCGCGCCGGCCCGGCTCCGCGACGTCGGCGTGGCCGGCCTGCACCGACTGCTGCCCCACGTCGACGACGTCGCGGCGGCCGACGCCGTCGCGGTCGTGGCCGGGATGGAGGGCGCCCTCGCCAGCGTGATCGGCGGCATGACCGGGGCGCCCGTCGTCGCCGTGCCCACCAGCGCGGGGTACGGCGCCAGCTTTGGGGGCGTCACCGCGCTGCTCGCCATGCTGGCGTCGTGCGCCGCGGGTGTCACCGTCGTCGGCATCGACAACGGCTTCGGCGCCGCGTGCGCCGTGGCTCGCATCTGCGACCAGCGAGCCGCGCGCGCATGACGACGGCGTGGTTCCACTGCTTCTCGGGAATCGCGGGCGACATGGCCTTGGCGGCGTTGTTCGACGCCGGCGCCGACCGCGCTGCCGTGTTCGAACTCGTTGGGCGGGTTCCGCATCCCGACGGCATCACGGTCGAGGCGGCACAGCGGGGCGGCATCGGTGCTACCCGCGTGATCGTGCCCCACGAGCCCGAGCACCACCACCGTCGCTACCGCGAGGTACACGAGGTGCTCGCCGCCGCCGACCTCCCGGCCCGGGTACACGAGCGCGCCGTCGCCGTGTTCGAGCGCCTGGCGGTGGTGGAGGGCCGCATCCACGGTGTAGCTCCTGACGACGTCGAGTTCCATGAGGTCGGGTCGCTCGACGCCATCGTCGACGTGGTCGGCACGTGCGCCGCCCTCGAGACGCTCGACGTCGACGACGTCCGCGCCTCGGCCGTCGCCCTCGGCACCGGCACGGTCCGGGGCGCCCACGGCCTGCTCCCGAACCCGGCGCCGGCCGTTGTGGCGCTCCTCGCCGACGCCGGTGTCCCCGCGTACGGCGTCGACGTCCCCCACGAGCTCACGACACCGACCGGCGCGGCCCTCCTCGCCGCGCTGGCGAGCGGGTTCGGGCCCTTGCCGGCCATGACGCCGCACGCCGTCGGCCACGGGGCCGGCTCCCGCGACGTCGATGGCCGCCCCAACGTCCTGCAGGTGGTGCTGGGCGAGCCGGTCGACACGACGACGGCGGTCGGGCGCGCGCCCGGTCAGCCGGTGACGCTGCTCGAGGTCAACATCGACGACGCGACCGGCGAGACCCTTGCGCACGCCGTGGCGGCGCTACTCGACGCGGGCGCCCACGACGCATGGATCACGCCGATCGTGATGAAGAAGGGCCGGCCCGCCCACACCGTGAGCGTCCTGGCCGATCCTGCGCTCGTGGCGCACCTCGCGTCGACACTGTCGACCGAGACCGGCTCGCTCGGCGTCCGGGCCCACGTCCTGGAACGGTGGCCGCGCGCCCGCGCCGACGACGCCGTCACGATCGACGGCGAGCGGGTGCGGGTGAAGGTCGGCGCCGGCCGGGTCAAGGTGGAACACGACGACGCGGCGGCGGCGGCGCTCCGGCTCGGGCGGCCGTTGGGCGAGATCGTCGCCCGCGCCGAGACGGCCTGGCGGGCGCAGGTCCCGCCGTCATGACGCAGTACGACGCCGTCGTCGTGGGGGCCGGTCCCAACGGCCTCACCGCCGCGGCCCGGCTGGCCACGGCCGGATGGCGGGTGCTCGTCCTGGAACGGTCGTCGAGCATCGGCGGCGGCGCCCGCACCGAGTCGTTCACTGAAGCCGGTGCCGTCTACGACGTGTGCTCGACCGCGCACCCCTTCGGCTAGGCGTCGCCCGCCTTCGTCGTTCTCGGCCTCGAGCGTCACGGCGTGCGCTGGTGCCACCCGCCCGTCCCGCTGGCCCATCCCTTCGACGACGGCAGCGCCGCCGTCCTGCACCGCGACCTCGACACGACGGCGGGCGGCCTCGGCCTCGACGGCCCCGCCTACCGATCGCTCCTCGAGCCGCTCCTGGAGCGCTGGCCCGAGATCTGCACCGGATTCCTCGGGCCGTTGCTGCCGCTGCCGAAGCACCCGGTCGCCATGGCCCGGTTCGGGCTCGTCGGTCTGGCCTCGGCGGCCCGACTGGTGCGCCGCTTCCAGGAGCCGGCGACGCGCGGGCTCATAGCCGGTCTCGCCGCCCACTCGTTCCTGCCGCTCGACCAAATTTTGACCGGCGGGATCGGGCTGTCACTCGGCCTGGCCGCCCATGCCGTCGGCTGGCCGGTGGCCGAAGGTGGATCGCAGGCCATCGTGGACGCCCTCGCCGCCGTCGTCACCGACCAGGGCGGCGAGATCGTCACCGACCACGAAGTCATGTCGCTGGGCGCGCTCCCACCGGCCGCCGCCGTCCTCCTCGACGTCACGCCGCGCCAGTTGCTCACGCTGGCCGGCGACCGCCTCGATGGCTGGCACGGCTGGCGACTGCGGCAGTGGCGCTACGGGCCGGCGGCCTGCAAGGCCGACTACTTGCTGTCGGGGCCCATGCCGTGGACGGCCGAGGCGGGTCGTCAGGCGGGCGTCCTCCACCTCGGCGGCCGGTTCGAGGACATCGCCGGGGCCGAGCGCACGACGAGCACGGGCACAGTGGCGGAGCGGCCCTTCGTGCTCGTCTCGCAACCGATGCTGGCTGATGCCGGTCGAGCCCCGGCGGGCCGGCACGTCGTCTGGGCCTACGCCCACGTG
>DASXAI010000685.1:0-4440 GCA_036406775.1 Acidimicrobiales bacterium | reverse complement strand
TTCGCGGAGGAGCGTCTGGGCGGCCCGGAGCTCCGTGTCCGCCCGCGCCAGTTCGAACTGGAAGCGGGGGTTGTCAGCCAGCGGTCCGGGGGCGAGCAGGGGCACCTTGGCGACGGCCAGGGCCACGATGTCGTCGAGCGCACCTTGCGCCGTCCCGACGGCGATGCTGGCGACCACGAGGGAGAACGCACTCGGCGCGGGGATGCGCAGGATCGGCGCGTCGATGCACGGCTCGTGCGCCAGGGCCATGCCGGTGCGTTCGGCGGGCACGACGACGTCGTCGGCGCGGAAGTGGTGGCTGCCCGTGCCGGCGAGACCCGACACGCGCCACGTGTCGTCGATCGAGATCTGCTCGGGCGCGAACAGCGCGATGCGAAGTTGGGGCGGGCCGTCGGCCGCCTCGATGCAGTTGCCGAAGATCCAGTGGGCGTGTTCGCAGCCGCTGGCGAACGCCCACCGGCCGGTGACCCGGTAGCCGCCGTCGACCGCGGTGATGGTGGCGGTTGGATTGAAGACGCCGGCGGTGATCACGTCGGGGCCGCGCGCGAAGAGGCCGTCGAACGTCGCCTTCGGGAGACCGGCCAGGTCGCACCACGATCCGGCGCCGATCATCACGGTCCAGCCCACCGACGCATCGGCCCGGGCCAGTGCCTCGAAGACCTCGATGGCCGCCGGCACATCGGCCTCGATGCCCCCGTACCTGGCGGGGACGAGAAGGCGGAAGCAGCCGGCCGCCATGAGCTGGTCGAGGAGGTCGGACGGCAGGCGGCGCCCCGATTCGATC
Organism: Acidimicrobiales bacterium; assembly: GCA_036406775.1. GTDB lineage: Bacteria > Actinomycetota > Acidimicrobiia > Acidimicrobiales > Ilumatobacteraceae > DASXAI01. The sequence continues at coordinate 3,656 of DASXAI010000685.1, read as the reverse complement.
TCGGCGGCCCGGGCCGCGATGTCCGCCGCCAGCCGCTGTACCGCCTCGAGGACTCCTGTCGCCGTGGTCGGGACGCGAGACACGGTGGTGGTCTGCGAGTCCATCACGGCCTCAGCATCGGGGCCTCGGCGGCGTGCCGGGCCCGCAGCTCGTCGTCCCAGCCGCCGTTGCAGTAGCCGAGCACTTCGCTGATGCGTCCGTCGCGGACTTCGCACAGCCACAACCGCCGTGCCACCTCGGTCGGTTGCATCTCCTCGTGCTCCATGACGAAGCCGGTCGCCGTCGGCACGACGCGCCGGATACGAGCAGTCGACGGGCCGGCGGAGATGGCTCGGAGTTGGGCCTCGAACACCTGTGCCCCCTGGAGCTGGAACCGCCAGAACGGCGGATAGAGATCGAAGAACACATCGGGCGCGAGCACCTCCTCGTCCGCCTGCAACGTTTCGAAGCACCGGTTGAACGCCGTGCTCAGTCGCTCCACCGTGGCCAGGTCAGGTCCTGCGTCCAGTTGCTTGTTCGGCATCGCCGTCCTCCTTCGTCGTTGGAGTGACGGTACGGACGGCGCGGCGGAGGCGCATCGAGCGAATGCGCCATCTGTCGGCCCGATCGCGTGGTGCATTCGCACCACGGCTCACACCAGGTGGTGCTCGTAGGCATAGGCGGTGGCGGCGGCGCGCGTCGACAACCCGAGCTTCATGAAGATGTTCTGGAGGTGACGCCCGACGGTGTGCTCGCTGATCACGAGCTCGGCCGCGATCTGCCGGTTGGTGCGGCCGGTGGCGACCAGACGGAGGACTTCGCGCTCGCGGGCCGTGAGCTGGTCCGGACCGCACGGCCGCAGGCCGTCGACCTCGGCGAGGTCGGGGACGGCACCGAGCTGTTCGAAGGTGGCTCGGGCCGCCTCGATCTCGAGCGCGGCCGTGTCGTCGTCGCCCAGCGCCCGACACGCCAACGCGATCTGGCGCCGGGCCCGGGCGACGTCGTAGGGCACCTCCAGCTCCCGCCACGTGGCGCTGGCCCGGCGCAACAGCGCCAGGGCGGCGGTTGCGTCGCCCGCCGCGACGAGCACCGACCCGGTGGCGTAGGCCGCCATGGCGTACAGGAGTGGCGCGCCCGCCTGCTCGGCCCTCTGTGCGAGCTCGTCGGCGGCCGATCGAGCCGCCTGCTCGTCGCCGGCGGCGAGCAAGATCTCCACCGCGGCCGCCAGCATGGTGGGCCGGGTGAGCTGGCCCTGACTCTCCTCGACCATGCGCCGGATGGTCGCGACGGCGGCATCGACCTTGCCCTCCTGGAGTCGGAGAAGCGCCAAGCCCGGAGCCGGCTCGCGGCCGTGCTCGCTCGCCGCCCGGTACGCCCGCTCGGCGTCGGCGCGCTCGCCGCGCAGCCGGTGGAGCTCACCCTGTTCGTAGAAGGCAAGACCGACGGCCGGATGGGCCGTGTCCGAGAGCCGGCGAGCGGCTCGCTCCGCCTCGATCGCCGCATCCGTCCATTTGCCGTGGGCCTGCAGGATCTGGGCCCGGTGCACGAGGCACTGCCCGCGGTACGGAACGAGATCGGGCTGCGTCTCGCACCAGTGATCGAGGGCCTCGGTCCATTCGGCCGCTCGCCGCAGGTCCAGCGCGTCCATGCACGATTCGATGACGGCGCAATAGATGATCCCCGTCGCGATCGGGGAGACCTCGCCCGAGGCGACCGCCACCATCGCCTCGTCGAGCAGCGTCAGACCGTGGGCGGTGTCGCCGACGGCCAGCGCCGCCTGACCTCCGGAGAGCAGACCGAGGGCGAGGAGGTCATCGTCGCCGAACCGGCGGGCCCGCCCGACGATCTCGACGGCCACTCGCCTCGCGGTGTCAGAGTCGCCGCGGCCCAGGGCCGCGAGGAATCCAGGCAGGAGCAGATAGCCACGCGCCGCGCCGTCGCTGTTGACGTCATCGAGGAGGCGCGCGGCGCGGGCGAACCACCCGCTGGCGCGGGCCATGTCGCCGCGCAGGAGGAGGCTGAGGCCGAGCCACGCGGCACAGCGCGCCGCCCGATCGGGATCACCATGGCGGGCGCAGGCGGCGTACGCCTGCTCCCACGCCCGGACGCTCTCGTCGTCCTGCCCGAGCAAGTGGGCGGCGACGGCCAGGCGCTCGAGGTCGTCGGCCTCGAGTGCGGCGGCCTGAGCGACGAGCACGGCGTAGGCGTCGGCCCAGCGCCGGTCGGCGAACGCCTGGCGAGCGCGTTCGACTGCGCCGGTCATCCGACCAGTTTCGTCGATCTCGAATCCACGCCGAGACGTACCGACAGTTGCCATGGCAACAGTATCCATGTACGGTATCGACATGCCCCGCCGACCGCAGCCGTCGACCGTCGGGTCGCTCGTGTGGCGGCTGAGCATGAAGTGGCGCGCCACCGTGGATCGGGCCGTCGCCCCCCTCGGCCTGACCCACGCCCAGTACGTGCTGCTGGCGTCGCTGTACGGGCTGACCCGCAACGGGCCATCGCCGAGCCAGCGGGAGCTGGCCGACTTCGCCAGCCTCGAGCCGATCTACGTGTCGAAGCTGGCCCGGGCCCTCGAGCAGCAGGGCCTGATCGAGCGGACCACCAACCCGGCCGACCCGCGGGCGGTGCAGCTCGCCCTCACGCCCAAGGGTCAGGAGACTGTCGAACCGGCCATTGCCATCGTGGCCGACCTCCTCGCCGAGCTCACGGCGCCGATCGGCGGTCTCCGCAGCGCCGAGACCCGTCACTTCACCCACACCTTGCAACTCCTGTTGGGAGACATCGAATGACCGACACCACACCCCCCGTCAACGGACAGGACATCGGCCGAGCCGAGCGGGCCGGCCGCATCCTCCTCGACCGCGTGCTCGACGCCCATCGGGCCACCTTCGACGAATGGGTCACGTTGCGTTCGCTCGCTCTCGAGCAGGACGTCGTGACCAACTTCTTCGGCGACGAGACGCGCGCCGACGACGCCCTCGCCGATCTGGCCGCCCAGGGCTACGTCACACGAGATCCCGTCGTCCTCACCACCGAAGGAACGGCGCGGTACGACTCGCTCGACGCCGATGTGCAATCGATCAGCCGACGGCTCTACGCCGGCTTCTCGCCCGACGAGTTGGCCACGACCGGCCGCGTCCTTCGCGAGGTCGCCCGGCGCGCCATGGCAAGCTGACGCCACGATGACCGCCCGGCTCGACTGGTACGGCTGCGCCACCTTCCGCCTCACGCTTCCCGGCGATCTCGTCGTCTTCCTCGACGCCTACATCGACCGGGTGCCCGGGGCGGCGGGCCCGCAGCCGCCCCAGTCGGCCGGCGATGTCGAACGGGCCGACTGGATCGTGATGGGCCACTCCCACTTCGACCACCTGTGGGGCGCCGAGCGCATCGCCCACCGCACGGGCGCCACCATCATCGGCTCGTACGAGACCGTGCGCGTGATGGCGGCCGCCGGCGTCCCCTCGCACCAGTTGATGCCCGTCGCCGGCGGTGAGCGAGTCCGGCTCACCGACGACGTCAGCGTCGCGGTGTACCCGTCGCTGCACTCGTGCGTGTGGACGCATCTCGGCATGCACGCGGCCGACGAGGTCTGCGTCGGCGACCTCGGCGTCTTCCACCAGGACCGCCTGGCCCGCTTCGACGACGTCCAGCGGTACGTCGCGGGCCTCGGC
>DASXAI010000684.1:0-2515 GCA_036406775.1 Acidimicrobiales bacterium | reverse complement strand
CGCCTCGTACAGGCGCTGCAGAGCCATCTTGTCCTGCGAGAGGTCGATCCCCTGGTCGCGCTTGAACTCCGCGACCATCCAGTCGACGACCGCCTTGTCGAAGTTGTCGCCGCCGAGATGGTTGTCGCCGTTCGTTGCCTTGACCTCGAAGACGCCGTCGCCGAGCTCGAGCACCGACACGTCGAACGTGCCGCCGCCGAGGTCGAAGACGAGGATCGTGTGGTCGGCGCCCTCCTTGTCGAGTCCGTACGCCAGGGCAGCCGCGGTGGGCTCGTTGATGATCCGCAGCACGTTCAGACCGGCGATGCGGCCGGCGTCCTTGGTCGCCTCGCGCTGCGCGTTGTTGAAGTAGGCGGGGACGGTGACGACCGCCTCCGTGACGGGCTCGCCGAGATACGCCTCCGCGTCCGTCTTCAGCTTCTGGAGGATCATCGCGGAGATCTCCGGCGGCGCATATTCCTTGTCGCCGGCCTTGACCCGCACGTCGTCGTTCGGTCCCTTGACGACCTCGTACGGGACGATCTTCATCTCCTCGCTGACCTCGTCGAACTTGCGCCCCATGAAGCGCTTGATCGAGAAGACCGTGTTCTCGGGATTGGTGACCTGCTGGCGCTTGGCCGGCGCGCCGACCAGACGCTGGCCGTCCTTTGTGAACGCGACGACGGACGGGGTCGTGCGCCCGCCCTCCGCGTTCGGCACGACGGACGGCTCGCCGCCCTCGATCACGGCCATCGCCGAGTTGGTCGTCCCGAGGTCGATTCCCAGTACCTTTGCCATAGAGAGCTCCTCCGTTTGAGCTACGTTTGTGTCACGGACAAAATCTAAGCCCTATGGTATCAAGTTTCCTCACGGTTTGTAGGTCACGAAGCTGAACGAGTTCTGCACAGCGTTTCCGCTGAGGTTCCAGACTTTGACGACGAGTCTCCCGCTGGACGCGGTCGATGTGACGGACAAGGGAGTGCTCCCGGCGAGCGGAGTGACGACCGTGATGTACGAGACGTTCGTGTACGACTCGCCGGCGATCGTCATCAGGTAGCGGGTGGAGGCCGAGTCGAAGCTCGAGGTGACGTTCGCTGTCCCACTCAGCTTCGACCCGTCGGACTTGATGAGCCCGTAGGCAATCGGGATCGCGCGGTTAGGCGTGCCCGCCGCGTAGTCCTTCGTGAGCTTGCCCGTCACTCGCACGTCGCCGTCGAACCTCCCGGCGAGCCCGCTCGAGCTCGACCCGAGCACGCCCACCGCATTCGCACCGACGTTCGCTGTCCCCTTGACACCAACTCCGTCCGTCCCGCTCGCCAGGCCGAGGACGCCGACCTGGCCCGGATCGGTGGCGTTCGTCTGCCCGATAACGCCGTTGCCCTTATTGGCTCCGCCGTCGTAGATACCCCACAGGCCGACCGAACCCATGCCGGTGCCGTTGGAGTCGAACAGGCCCCCGATCGCCCCGAGGCCGGAGGCGAACGCCTCGACCCCGAGCCCGCCTGACTGACCGGCCCCGGGCAACGAGTTGGCGAGGACGCCTATCGGTTGACTCCCGAATGCAAAGAGCTCTGCTCCGATCGGGTTGCCGGCCGTAGCCGAACAGGATCCGCTTCCGGTGCAGGCGAGCACACCGATGCCGTCGGTGGCCATGGTTCTGAACTGTCCGCCGACAGCCTCGGCGGTGAGGAAGGGCACCGGCGGGCAGGGCGAGGCACCCGAAGGTGCGGCGCATCCGTAGACGCCCGTATCAGTCGAAAAGAGGGATCCACCGGTTGTCTCTCCCTTGCCGAGAACACCGGCATACCCACCGCTCTTGCCGAACACGCCAACGGTGTTGGTCCCGGTGCCGGTGTTCTCGCCGAAGACGCCGTAGCCGTTCGCGGCCGAGTTGACTCCCCGCACACCCGCGGAGTCGGTTCCCGGCGTCGCCGCGGTGATCCGTCCGAGAACGCCAGCAGCGTTGATCCCACCGGAGGCGCTCCGTCCCTCGACGCCGGCGCTCGGGCCGGCGGAATCGATGTGAGCCCCGACAACGCCTGTGCCGGTCGTGCTCTGGCCGAACTGGCCGGTGTTGCTCGTCGAGATGCCGTTGATGGCGGGACCGGTCCCGGCATCGACGCGAAGCGTGGCCGCGGTGCCCGTGCTCGTGAGCCGGAACAAGGGGTTCCCGGCCGGGTTGCCGGTCAGGGTCGTCTGGGCGTCGACCGAGTTGGTGACGCCGAGATCGAGCGTCGCTCCGACGCCGGAGCCGGCGACGGAGACGCTGACGAGAACGAGGGCAGCTGCCGCTCCCCCCAGGAGCGGCCAGCGGAGCCTGGTGAGGAGTGCACGCAGCATGGGTTTCCCTCCTTCGATTGACGTTCCGTCGACGGAGTCTGACCCATTCCCTGCGGGACCGACTAGGCTGCGTGGCGGTGTCCGGCGACCCGCGTGTCGAGCAGTACGCCAAGCTTCTCGTCGACGACTGCGTCGGCATCCAGCCTGGCTGGCAGGTGCTCCTCCGCTCCCAGCCGCTCGGGAAGCCGCTCGTCGA
>DASXAI010000683.1:0-3112 GCA_036406775.1 Acidimicrobiales bacterium | reverse complement strand
GCATGATCGTCTACGGCACCCGCGACATCACGCCGGAGGTCGCCACCGCTCCCGTCGTCGACCTGCTCGGCACCGACTCGCTCCAGCTCGACGGCGGGCAGATCCTGCAGGTCCTGTCCGAGCTGACCTTCTCGGGCTTCGAGACCCGGCTGCCTCCGGCGCTCCATCCGTCGCATCCGCCCTACGCCGTGCTCGTATGGTACCGGCTGCCCGCCAGTCCGTTCGGGCCGTTCACGATGGCACAGGTCCGTGTCAGCTCGATGGCAGGCATCTCCCGCTTCAGCTACCCGGTCGGCGGCTGGATCGACAATCCTGACGCGGCCGCCGAACTGGCCCGGCGGTGGGGCTATCGCCTCGAGCCGGCCGAAGTCGCGCTGCACCGTCGCCACGACCGCGTGTGGGGGACGGTCGTCGCGGACGGCACCGCGGTGCTCGAGGCAGGCATGACCGATCCGCAGCCGGTCTCCGGCAAGGACGCCAACTACAACGGGCACTTGAACCTGGCCCGCGTCGAGCGCGACGGCCAGCTCGTCGCCACGCTCGTCCAGACCGGGCCGCAACTGGCATTCCAGTCGTGCGACCGGGGCCGGCCGCAAGTGACTGTGTTCTCGGACTCGATCGGATGTGACCGGCCGTACTGGCCGGTGTCGGCCTTCTCCGGTACGTGCGCCTTCCTGTTCACACCCGTTACGTTCGTGTGCGACCCGAACGTCCCGGCCGTCGATGTCGGCCTCACGCTGATGGGAGCGCTCCACGCCGTCGAGCCGGCCCCGCACTGACGCCGCTGCCGACCGGCCCGCGCCCACGGGTCTCCGAGCGGCACAGAAGGCTTCGACCCGGCGGCGGTTGATGGACGCCGCCATGGACGTCTTCGCCACGAAGGGCTACGCGGCCACGACCGTCGACGACATCGCACGCGCTGCCGGTGCGTCGGCCGCCACCTTCTACCTCCACTTCCGCCGCAAGGTCGATGTCCTGGTGGCGAGCGTGGAGGACGAGGCGCGGTCGGCCTACTCGGCTGCCGGCGCGCTGTGGCCGGCGGGGCAGCCGCACACGCGTGAGGAGCTGCGGTCGTGGGCCGAGCGTCTCTTCATGCACTGGAAGCAGCTCGGACCCTCGCAGCGCGTCATGGGCCAGGCCCGCTTGGTGGAGCCGGAGCTGGGCGCCTTCCACGCTCGCCGCCTGCAGGAGGGCGTCGAGTACTGGGAGGGCTTCTTGCGTGACGTCGGCGCGCGAGGTGGGTCGCGCCGGCGGGCCGAGGCGGCGGTGCTGAACGCGCTGTTCGTCGGGCTCTTCGAGATGTGGATCGTGGCCGAGGTCCCCCTCGAACAGGGGCCGCTCGCCGACCTCGTCGCGGACGAGCTGTGGCGCCGGGTCGAACGGTTCGGCGGCGGCCGCCGCTCCTGAGGCTCGCATCGGCAAGACTGTCGCCATGCGACCGAGCGGAGTGCACCACGTCTCGCTGATGACGCCAGTGGTGGAGGAGACCATCGCCTTCTACGTCGACGTCCTGGGTCTCGAGGTGCGCGCCGACCGGCCCGACTTCGGGGTCGGCGGGGCCTGGCTCGACGCCGGCCATCAGCAGGTGCACCTGATCGAGGGTCCGACGCCGAACTACGCCGGCCAGCACTTCGCCCTGCGTGTCGACGATCTCGACGCCGTCATCGCCGAGCTCCGCGGCCAGGGATTCGACGTGGCCGACCCGTTCGAGACCGCGGTCAGCCGTCAGACGACGATCCGCGACCCCGCCGGCAACGTCGTCGAGCTGAACCAGCCGTGCTGACGGGAAGTTGGACGGCGGTGAGCCGAAAACGGCTCACTGGCGACCAACTTCCTCGGGGCCGCCGCCGTACACCCGGCGCAGCGAGGCCGGCTGCGACCCGTCGAGGTCGGTGATGCCGTACACCTCGGCCGCCAGTTCCGCACCCACCACGGTGGTGCCGTGGAAGCGGGCGACGTCGGCGTCGTCGGCGAGGGCGGCGATCACCCGGCCGCTGAACTCGGGGGTCTCGGCGTCGTCGAGCGTGAAGGCGCCACCGAGGACGGCCGGGTCGGCGGTGAAGTTGGCGACCGTGCGCTCGGTGCGGATGAGCCCGGGCCAGAAGCACACGGTGGTGATGCCAACCCTGGCCAAATCGGCGGCCGTGGCCCGGTTGAGGCGCTCGACACCGGCCTTACCGACGTCGTAGGCGACCGGACCGCCGCCGAAGCGACCGCTGAACGACGACACGTTCACGATGAGGCCTCGGCCCGCTGGTGCCATCAGGCGGGCGGCGAAGACGGCCGCCACATAGTGGGATCGGAGCCCGACGTCGACCATCTCCCACTCGTCGAGCGGGCGCTCCCAGAACGGCGCCGTGCTGAAGAAGCTCGGCGCGAACAGAAAGGCATTGTTCACCAGAAGGTCGAGGCGGCCGTGGTCGGACTCGACGCGGGCGAAGACGGCGGCGACCTCGTCGTCATGGCGGTGGTCGCACGCGATGGCCACGCCGGTGCCGCCTCGTGCCGACACCAACGCCGCCGTCTCCTCGATGGTGCCGCCCAGTGACTCGGTCGGCGTCCCGAGGCTGCGGCCCGTGACGTACACGGTCCAACCGGCGGCGCCCAGCCCGGTGGCGATCCCCTTGCCGAGGCCGCGACTGGCTCCCGTGACGATGGCGACGCGATCAGGCATCCAGCATCCTCGCCCTCAGTTCGGCATCGTGCCAATCGACCGTTGGCTACGATCGGCGCTGGGCGTGAGAGGGCGCCTCCGGGTCCGCGGGAAGGACAGAGTCCACCTCTGATCTCGTGAGCAGTGCTCGTGACGATCTCCTCGGCCTGGCGCGCGGACCACGGGCCCGAGAGGAGACGTCATGCCCGACCTGCCCGCTCGTCCCGATCTGGACCAGCTTCGCCACCAGGCCAAGGACCTGTTGCGCGCGGCCAAACAGGGCGACGACGACGCCCTGGCCCGCATGCGGGCCGTGTCCGATCGCCTGACCCTTGCCGTCGCCCAGCTCGCCGTCGCCCGCGACTACGGCTTCGCCAGCTGGCGCCGGCTCAAGACCGAGGTCGACCGCCGCGCCGTGCTCGACGGGGCCGACGTACGCCGGCTCGGCACCCTGATCGC
>DASXAI010000682.1:0-3711 GCA_036406775.1 Acidimicrobiales bacterium | reverse complement strand
ATCGTGTCTCGTCTCGAGGGCAAGGGTTTGTTCACGTGGAAACGAGCGGCGCCACCTGCTGCCCGAAGGCCTCGATCTGGTCGATGAGCTCGTCCGCCGAGCGCGACGGCGGCCGGACCTGGACGTGGGTGACGCCCATCGTGACCTGCGCCGCGATCTGCTCGGCGAGCTTCTCGGGCTCGCCCCGCACCGTCCACTCGGGGATGTCCCAGCCCGGCTCGCCCACGTAGAAGCTGAAGCCGCCGCCGATCGCGAACGGCGCGTCAGCCCGTCCGGCCTGCTCACGGGTGTCGCGCAGCAGAGTGATGGCCTGCTCCATGCCCATCGGCGGCGGGCCCTGGGGCAGCCACCCGTCGCCGAGGCGGGCCGCCCGCAGCAGGGCCGACTTCGACGAGCCGCCGACCCAGACCGGCGGACCACCGGGCTGCACCGGCCGGGGCGCCTGGCCCACGTCACCGGCGCCCCACTCGTCGGCGAACGACGCCTTGATGACGGTGATGGCCTCGTCGGTGAGCCGGCCCCGCTCGGCGAACGGGATCCCGAGCGCCACGAACTCGCCCTCGGCGTGGCCGGCTCCGACACCCAGGATGGCCCGACCGCCCGACAAGGCGTCGAGGGTCATGAACGACTTGGCCGTGACCAGGGGATGCCGGTACGGCAGCACGAACACGTGCGAGAGCAGCTTGATGCGCTCGGTGCGGGCCGCCAGCCAGCTCAGCGTGGCCACGGTGTCGTACCAGATGGTGGTCATCCGCGGCGCCAGCTCCCGGGGCACGGCGACGTGGTCGCAGACTCCCACGTACCCGAACCCGTTGCGCTCGCAGGCCGCCGCCACTGCCGCGATCTCGGCCGGCCCGGCCTGCTCCTCCCACGGGAAGGCCATCAGCTTCGACTGGGCCTGGACCGGTAGTTGCATCCCGTACTCGACCACTGCGCCCCCTTGCGGCGAACTTGACGTGAGACGATGCTGTCATGAAACTGGTCGGGTGGTCCAGGGCGAAGGACGGTTCCCGACAGCCGTGTCTCGCACATGACGTCCGCGCGCGGCGCCGCCGCCGTGGTCGGCGTCGCCGACGCTGTGTCCCCCACCGGTGAACTCGACGGGAGCCTGCGGGCCATCGAGGTCGCGGTCGTGCGCGAGGCCCTGAGCGACGCCGGCCTGACCCTCGACGACGTCGACGCCGTCGCCTGCTGCACCGGCGGCATCGGGATGCCGTCGCTCGAGCTGGCCGAGTACCTGGGCGTCCACCCCAAGTGGACCGACAGCACGCAGACGGGCGGGTCGAGCTTCGAGCTGCAGCTCGAGCACATGGTCGACGCCATCGCCAACGGCCGGTGCCGCACCGGCCTCATCGTGTACGCCGCCACTCCCCGATCGGCGCGCAAACGGGGCGGCGCCCGCTTCTCGGGCTCGGCCGGCCAGGCGTCGATGGCGGCGTCGGGCACGGTGGCGCCCCGGCTCGAGTGGGAGATGCCGTACGGCATGCTGACGCCGATGGGCGAGTACGCCCTCGCCGCCGCCCGCCACATGGACGTGTACGGCACCACGTCCGAGCAGCTGGCCCAGATCGCGGTGAGCACGCGGGAGTGGGCGGCGCTGAACCCGAAGGCCCGTTACCGCGACCCGCTCACGATCGACGAGGTGCTCGCCTCGCCGTTGCAGGCCGCGCCCCTCCACAAGCTCGACTGCTGCCTGGTCACCGACGGCGCCGCCGCCATCGTCGTCACGGCCGCCGACCGGGCCCGCGACCTGGCCTCGCCGCCGGCGTACGTGCTCGGCGCGGCCACCGCCAGCGCCCACTACATGATCAGCCAGGCCCCCGACATCACCGTCACCTGTGGCGCCGACTCCGGCGCCCGCGCCTTGGCCCAAGCCGGTGTCACCGCCGCCGACATCGACGTCACCGAGATCTACGACTCGTTCACGATCACCGTGCTCCTCGCCCTCGAGGATCTCGGTCTGTGCCCCAAGGGCGAGGGCGGCCCCTTCGTCGCCGACGGCCGCCTCGGCCCGGGCGGATCGTGCCCGGCCCAGACCAGCGGGGGCGGCCTCTCCTACACCCACCCCGGCATGTTCGGCCTCTTCCTGCTGGTCGAAGCGGCCCGCCAACTCCGCGGCGGCGGCGGCGAGCGCCAGGTCCCCAGGGCCGAGGTCGCCGTCGCCCACGGCTGCGGCGGCGCCATGTCCTCCACCGGCACCATCGTCCTCGGGACGGAGGCCACGCTGTGAGCGACCGTCCGTTGCCGCCCGACCGGAACTTGAACCGGAAACCGCCCGTACGGGCGTTCCCAGGTCCAAGTTCGCCAGGAGCGAACCGGTGAGCGAACGTCCGCTGCCGCCCGAGTCGCCCGAGGGGGCGCCGTTCTGGGACGCCACCCGGGAGCGGCGGCTGGTGCTCCCGTGGTGCAAGGACTGCGACGCCGCCTTCTGGTTCCCCCGCGCCGCCTGCCCGCGCTGCCTGTCGACGGCAATCGAGTGGCGGCCGGCGTCGGGCCGGGCCACGGTGTACGCCGCCAGCGCCCAGCACGTGGCGGCCAACCCGGCCATGGCCGACCGGGTGCCGTACGCCGTGGCCCTGGTCGACTTGGAGGAGGGGGTGCGCCTGATGTCGAACGTCGTGGGTTGCGCCGCCGACGACGTCCACGCTGGGATGGCGGTCCAGGTCACGTGGGAGGCGCTGGAGGACGGGCGCCACCTGCCTCAGTTCGAGCCGGTTTCAGGAGGTCGCTCATGAGCAAGCTGTGCGAGGGTCGCATCGTCGTGGTCACCGGAGCCGGGCGCGGCATCGGCCGCGGCCACGCCATCGAGTTCGCGCGGGCCGGCGCCAAGGTCATCGTCAACGACCTCGGAGCCGAAGTCGACGGGCGCGGCTCGTCGACCGGTCCGGCTGGCGAGGTCGTCGACGAGATCCGCGCCGCCGGCGGTGAGGCCGTCGCCGACGGCCACGACGTCTCCGACGCGGCCGGGGCCGAGGCGATCGTCAAGACCGCCCTCGACACTTACGGCGGGCTCGACGTCGTCGTGAACAACGCCGGCATCCTGCGTGATCGCATGGTGGTGAACATGACCCCCGAGGAGTGGGACGGCGTGATGGCCGTACACCTGCGGGGCACCTTCCTCACGACCCGCTTCGCCGGCGCCTACTGGCGGGACCGGTCGAAAGCAGGCGAGGAGAACGACGCCCGCATCATCAATACCAGCTCGCCGTCGGGCCTCCTGGGCAACCCGGGCCAGAGCAACTACGGCGCGGCCAAGGCCGGCATCGCCGGATTCACCATCATCACCGCCGCCGAACTCGGTCGTTACGGCGTGACGGTGAACGCGGTGTCGCCCGGCGCCCGCACCCGCATGACCGAAGGCGGCGCTCTGGGCCGGATGACGTTCGGGCCCGACGAGTTCGACCCGTACCACGCCGACAACATCGCCCCGCTCGTCGTGTGGCTCGGCAGCAAGGAGTCGGCCGCCATCACCGGTCGCGTCTTCAACGTCGTCGGCGGGCGCGTCGGCGTCATGGAGCCGTGGCACGAGGGACCGTTCTCCGACAAGGGCGCGCGGTGGGAGCCCGACGAGCTCGGCGCCGTCGTCCCCGATCTGATCGCCCAGGCGGCCTCGCCGTCGGTTCTGGCGGGACGTAAAGCCTCACTGCAGGGGCCGGCGTCGTGAAGCAGAAGAACCGATTGTCGAGCGGAGCGAGTAGGAGCCGCCGAAGC
>DASXAI010000681.1:0-6500 GCA_036406775.1 Acidimicrobiales bacterium | reverse complement strand
CCGCCGCCGTCGTCGACACGGCCTACCGCAGCGGCGGCGGTAGCTCCATCTACGTGGCGTCGCCGCTGCAGCGCCGGCTCCGTGACATCCACGCCGTGACGCAGCACTTCCTCGTCCGACCCGACACGTTCACCACCGCCGGCGCCGTGCTCGCCGGTCGCGATATCGACGTCATGGTCTTCTGAGCCCGTTCGTATGCTCGGGGCGTCGCCTTGTCCACCCTGGAGGTACCGATGAGCGCCCGAGTCGTGCATTTCGAGGTCCCGTTCGACGACGCCGACCGTGCCCGCCGCTTCTACCGTGAGGTGTTCGGCTGGCAGATCCAGGAGGTCCCGGAGCTGGGGTACAACCTCGTCTCCACCGGGCCCACCAGCGATCAGGGCATGCCCGCCGAGCCGGGCTACATCGGCGGTGGGATGCTGCAACGCCAGGAGCCCGCGAGCACGCCGATCATCACCCTCGACGTCGACGACATCGACGCCGCGCTGGTCGCCGTCAAGGAGCACGGCGGCTCACCCGTCAGCGAGAAGATCCCTGTCGGCGACATGGGCTTCGCCGCCTACTTCGACGACAGCGAAGGCAACCGGATGGGCCTCTGGCAGTCAGCCCACTGATCTCCGCCGGGCGTCAGCCGAACGATGTGCACACGTTGGACGCGTGGACGCCGGGCGCGGTGGCCCCGCCGCACATCCAGAGGCGCCCGCCGAAGAGTGCGTAGCCCGTGCCGTGGCGCGGGGTGAGCATGGGTTCGGTGGACCAGGCGCCGTCGCGCCACTCCTGGACGTCGGTGACGAGACTCGATTCGTCGGCGGGCTCGCCGCCCGCGACCACCACCGTGGTCCCGAGCACGCCGGCTGCGGCACCTGACGTCGGCTCGGGCAGGGTCGGACCTGGCTGCCACGTCGACGTGGCCGAGTCGAGGCAGTCGGTCCGGGTGCTCGTCGCCGGCTCCCGCCCGCCCGTCACGCACACCGACGACCCCGACACGTAGGCGCTCAGGTGGTTGCGGGCGTGCGGGAGGGGCGGCAGGTCGGTCCAGTGACCGGTCGTGGGGTCATACGACTCCGGCGCGGCGACCTGCGTGTTGCCGGACCGGCCGCCGATCGCCAGCAACCGCCCGGCCATGGCCACCAGCACACCCGCACCGCGGGCGTGGTGCATCGGAGCGACCTCTCGCCACCGCGACCCGCCGGCATCGAGCACGAAGACCCGGTTCGACGCTCCGTTGGCACCGAACCCGCCCGCCTCGTACACCTGGTTGCCGACGGCAGCGGCGGCCGGATGGTTCAACGCCACCGGTAGCGCCGGGCCCTCCGACCACGTCGATCCGTCGAACACGTACACGCTCGCCACGCTCTGCTGCTGCCCGTCGTACCCACCGATCACGTAGAGCCGGTCGGCGGTGGCGGCGGCGGCCGTCTCCTGCACCGCTGCCGGGAGCGACGCCTCGGCGCGTTGCACGGGCGGCCCCGGCGCCGCCGTCGTAGTTGGGGCGGCGAGCATCGTCGACGGTGCCGGCGTCGGCGCCGGCGTCGGCGCGACCGCCGCCGACGTCGTGGGTCCAGCCGATGACGACGAGCCCGAGCAGGCGGCGAGCACGGCCAACGCCAATGCCACCACCCCCACCACTCCCACCCGCCCCACCCGTTTCACGCTCGATTTTCCACGCCAGACGTGGATGAACCAGCGTGAAACAGAAGGGGGGTGCCTCACCGGGTGTTGCCGGTGTGCCCGAGGCTGTAGCGCCCCGGCTGCGGCCACACGGCCAGTCCGTGCGGACTGGGATCGGTGGGGATGCGACCGACCAGCTCGCCCGTGGCCGTGTCGAACACGTAGACCTCGCTGTCGTAGCGACCCGACAGCCACAGGCGCGTCCCGTCGGCCGACACGCCGCCCATGTCCGGCGAGCCGCCGCCCGGGATGGTCCACGTCGCCTCGACCGTGTCGGTGTGCGGGTCGACCACCGACACCGAGCCCTCGCCGGGTCGTGACTTGCGCGTCTCGTCGCCCATGTGCCGGCCGCGGTTCGTGACGTACATCTTCGTGCCATCGCGGCTCGGGTAGACGCCGTGGGTGCCCGTGCCCGTGTCGATGTGGCCGAGGACGGTCATGGTGGCACCGTCGACCACCCACACGCCGTCCGACATCATGTCGGCCACGTAGAACTTCGAGCCGTCGGGCACCAGGCGCACGTCCTGCGGCATCGCCCCGTTGGCCAGCTTGATCTTGGCGACGATGTCACCCGACGCCGTGTCGACCTTGAGCAGGTCACCGGAGAACTCGCACGTCACGAGGAAGTACGAGCCGTCGGCCGACCAGTCGGCGTGGTTGTTGCCGTCGCACGTGGCCGGCACCGACTTCAGCTCCTGCCACGTGGCGGTGTCGTAGTAGGCGATGCGGTCGTTCTGCTCCTCCTGGACGACCGCCTTGGTGCCGTCGGGCGTGAAGTACAGGTTGTACGGCCTCGTGACGTGGATGGGCGGCCCCGGGTCGCCCGTCTTGGGGTCGATCGGAACCAGCTGGTTGGCGGCCGATGCCGTCACGTACAGGGTTGTCATGTCCCACGACGGCACCACGTGCTGCGAGACCGACCCCGCCTTGTACCGGTTGACGACCTGCATCGTGGCCTGGTCGATGACGTCGACCCATCCGGCGCCCTTCTGGGCCGCCGAGGGCACGTACACGTACTGCTTGGCGCCGGCCACGTTGGGCGAGAACATGTCGGCACCGGCGGCGGCGTAGACGTTCGCCGGCGCGGTGGGGGCGGGAGGCACCGCGGCGGTGGTCACGGGCAGGGTCGTCGGGGCCTCGGAGCCCGACGACGCCACCCGGTGGGCCGACGACGGCACCCCGGTGGAGGCCGTCGGGGCCGACCCGCTGGGCCCGCCACTGGAGCACGCGGCCACGACCGCCGCCAGCACCGTCATCCCGACGATCATGGGGCGCGCGCGTCGGGATCGAGTCGACGGGAGCAAGGCCCCCGACCTTAGGCAACCGGGTCCGCCGGTGCTGGTCGGTCAGCCGACGAGTTGGGCCTGCTCCAGGGCCACGGCCGGGTCGACGCCGGCCCGGCCCACGAGCCAGCAGGCGATCGGGGCCGCCGTGCGCTCGGAGGCGTGGGCGGCCGCGCCGGCCAGGGCGAGTAGCTGCTCGACAGTGGCGTCGTCGGGCGCCTCGGCGCCGAGGACGACGGCGAAGGCGTTGATCCACTCCTTTGCGGTCATGCCACAGCTTCTACTCGGGCCGGCACGCTCTTGTGCCACGGCGTGCCCGCCCACGGGTCGCGGTCGTCGGTGGCGGTGAGCTCGTTCGGCGCGACACCGGTGACGACCCGCCCGTTCTCGCCGACGTGGTCGAGCCCGAGGCCGTTCGGGAGCGACACGTGACCGGGTTGCATGCCGTCATGGAGCTCGACGGTGGTGACGACGCTCCCCCGCCGCGTCGACACCCGGGCCTGGCCGCCTGCCGTCAGACCCAAGCGCGAGGCGTCGTCGGGATTGATCCGCAGCGCACCCTGGCCGTCGCGCTTGCGCCACTCCGGGTCGCGCATGATCGTGTTGGCCGTGAACGACCGGCGCTCGCCGGCCGACAGCAGGAAGGGCCACGCCGGATCGTCGCCGGGCGGCGTCTCGGTCGCCATGGCCGCCAGCTCCTCCAGCAGCTCCGGAAGCGCCAGCCGCACGCGGCCGTCGTCGCCCCGCACCCGCCGCCAGGTGGCGTCGGCGTCCTCGTCGGTGAACACGACGCCCGACGGGCTCGTCAGAATGGCATCGAACAAACGTTCGCCTGCCTCCAGTCCCTCGCCGAAGCCGGCCCGCCGCACGCCCTCTGGGTTGGCCTGGACGCAACGATGGGCGGCACCCCACAGGATGGCGGCCGACGCCGCGCCGTCGGGCAGCGTGGGCCCCAGCGTGCGGTAGAGCACGATCGGGGCGAGGGCGCCGAGCGCCGGGTTCGCCGCAGTGGCCTCGAAGAACGCGGCGGCGAAATCGGCCCGACGGCGCGCCGCGGCCGCGCGCAACGAAGCGAGATCGACGCCCGCCAAGGCCCCCGACGCCTCGACCAGGCGAGCGTGGATCTCGGGCTCGGGGAGCGGCCCCGCGAGCGGCGGGAGAACGGGATGGCGAAGATGGAAGACGTTGCGAGGGGATTCGAAGTTGAAGAAGGTCGCTTCGTACTTCTCGTACTGCGTCGGCGCCGGTAAGACGTAGTCGGCCAGACGAGCGGTCTCGGTCATGAAGACGTCGATGACGACGACGGTGTCGAGGGTGCCGATCGCCTCGCGCATCCGCTTGCTGTCGGCCAGCGAGTGGGCCGGGTTGCCGGACTCGACCACGAGGGCCCGGTAGCGGCGAGGATGGTCGGTGAGGATCTCATCGGGGATGACGTTGCACGGGATGAGCCCGCCGATGATGCGGGCGCCCACGACCGGGCTGACCGGCGGCTCGCTCCCGCCCTCGCCCTTTCCGCTGCGGGCCAGAGCCACCACTGACGACGGCACGTACTGGGCCCCGGGCTTGCCCAGGTTGCCGGTGAGGAGCCACACGAGCTTCTCGAGGTAGCTCACGAGCGTGGAGTGACGGTTCATCTGCACGCCGAGGTCTTCGAAGACGGCCACGCTCGACGCGCGCGCGATGCGCCGGGCCGCCGCCCGCACGAGCGCCTCGTCGACGCCGCTGATCCGCGCGTACTCGGCCACCGGCACCGCCGTCAGCGCCGCGGTGACGTCGTCGATCCCGGTGGCGTGCTCGGCCAGCCACGCCCGGTCGAGCAGGCCTTCCTGCACGATGACGGCACCCAGCGCGGCGAGCAGCCAGGCGTCGCGCCCGGGCTTCACCTGCAGGTGGAAGTCGGCCAGGTCGGCCGTCTCGGTCCGACGCGGATCGACGACGACCAGGGAGCGAGCCGGGTCGTTGGCGATCTCCTTCAGCGTGGTGCGGGCGTGCGGGAAGCTGTGCGACTGCCACGGGTTCTTGCCGACGAACATCGCCACTTCGGCGTGCTCGAAGTCGGCGCGCACCAGCCCGCCGATCATGCGGCCGTTGACCCAGAACTCACCGGTCTTCTCCTGGGCGAGCGCGTTGGACCGGTACTTGGCGCCGAAGGCGCGCAGCATGGCGGCGCTGTAGCTGCCGCCGAGGTGGTTCCCCTGGCCGCCGCCGCCGTAGTAGAGGATCGTCTCGCCGCCGTAGGTGTCGCGCACGGCGCCGAGGCGCTCGGCCACCTCGGTGATGGCAGTGTCCCAGTCGATCTCCTCGAACGTGCCGTCGGGGCGGCGCCGCAACGGGTGCAGGATCCGCTCGCCCTTGCCGTTCTGGTAGTAGTCGAGGCGGAGCGCCTTCTCGCACGTGTACCCCTGCGAGGACGGATGGGCCTTGTCGCCGCGGATGCGCTCGAAGCGTCGCCCGTCGTCGCCGCCGAGGCGCACCTCGATGCCGCAGTTGCACTCGCAGAGAATGCAGGCGGTCTGCTTCCACGCGGCGTCGCTCATCGACCCTCCTGAGTTCACTTGTGATACGGACTGTACGACACGTCCGTTCATTAGAGCAACTGATATGGTGGGAGGGCATGAAGCGGACGGCGTTCTCCGACTGGCCGTGCTCGATCGCCCGCTCGATCGATCTGCTCGGCGACTGGTGGACGCCGCTCGTGCTGCGCGACGCCTACTTCGGCGCCAAGCGCTTCGAGCACTTCCAGCGCAGCCTCGGCATCGGCCGCAACGTGCTCACCCAGCGCCTCAACCGCCTCGTCGACGAGGGCCTGTTCGAGCGGGTGCGCTACCAGGAGCACCCGCCGCGCGACGAGTACCGCCTCACCGCCAAGGGCCGCGACTTCATGCCGGTGCTGATGGCGATGTCGGCTTGGGGCGATCGGTGGCTCGCCACCGACGAGGGCCCGCCGGTCACGTTCACGCACAAGCCGTGCGGCCACACCACCGAGGCCCGCGTCGTCTGCTCGCACTGCGGGGAGCCGATCTTGTACGGCAGCGTGCGCGGCTCACGCCGGCTCGACGCCGCGTCGCCCGCGTTCTCGGCGTCGTCCGCGTCGAAAACGCGGCTGAACGACACCGAGAAGCCGAAGGACGCCGAGAATCCCGCGCCCCGACTCGATTACGAGAGCCCCGTCTGACGGACCGTGATGCTCAGCCTCCCCGTCGGCAGACCGAGGCCGGCCGGCGCCGTACCCGTGAGCACCTTGGGCACGCCGTGGTGGATGCGGCGCGTCGGGCCGCCGAACACGAGGAGGTCGCCGCTGCGCAGCCACAGGTCCGTGAACGGAGCCGTGCGGCGATCGACGCCGGCGAAGCGGAACAGGCACGTGTCGCCGAGACTGATCGTGACCACCGGCGCGTCGGCCGGCTCCTCGCCGTCGCAGTGGAGCCCGAGACGAGCGCCCGGCGGGTAGAGGTTGGCGATGACGGCATCGGGCTCGTAGCCGCCATCGGCTCCGTAGGCGGAGGCGATGGCGGCACGACCGAGGGCGGCGACGTCGTCGGGCAG
>DASXAI010000680.1:0-6251 GCA_036406775.1 Acidimicrobiales bacterium | reverse complement strand
GACCTCGGCCTGCCCGACATGGACGGTCTCGTCGTCTGCGAACGGCTGCGCCGGTACAGCCGCTGCTCCGTCATCGTGCTGACCGCCGACGGCGCCGACGACCGCAAGGTCATGGCCCTCGACGGTGGCGCCGTCGACTACGTGACGAAGCCCTTCTCCGTCGAGGAACTGATGGCACGGATCCGGGTCGCGATACGTCACCGGCGAGCCCTCGGAAGCGTCGCCGACGACGACGTGCTCGTCGTGGGAGATGTGCGCATCGACTTGGGGTCCCACGAGGCGTTCGACGATCGCCGTCCCCTCGCCTTGACCCCGAAGGAGTTCAAGCTCCTCGCCCTCCTGGCGCGCAACCGGGGCAAGGTGCTCACCCATCGCATGATCATCGACCACGTGTGGGACCACGACGCCTCGGTGCGCACGGAATCGTTGCGAGTCCTCGTCAACCAGTTGCGGCGCAAGCTCCACGACGGGCCATCGACCGCTCGCCTGCTCACGGAGCCCGGCGTCGGCTACCGGCTCGTCGGTTGAGAACGCGGGAGGCCGCTCACTTGCCTCGCGCCTTCTGTACGACGCCGTGTACCTCTTCGCAGAGCTCGAGGTGTCGCTTGACCTTCGCCTTGGCGGCTGGGCCCATCTTCCTCGTGTCGACGTTGGTCAGCTGGGCGATGCGAAGGGCCAGCGCCAGGTGCACCTCACGGAGCTCGTCACTGGACAGCCGCAGCTCTCCGCGGTCCGAGGTCTTGGGCACGAGCACTCATAGCACACGGCTCGGGCGTTCCACGGCGCTACGCCCCAAGGGGTGCCCCGGATGCGTCGCACGGTGGATTGGCGCCCAGGGGATTGGCCGCGAGCTGCTGCTCCACGTTCCTCAGGTCGGTCGGCTTGATGCTGGCGATGCCGCCGAAGGGCCGGTCGAGGTCGAGGATCACGAGGAGCGTGGCCGTGAAGATCACCGCCGTGATGCCGACGAGAAGGTGCCGCAGGCCGGGCCGCATGCGACGGTGCGCCATGGTGGCGGTTCCGCCGATCGTGATGGCCACACACGCGATCAGCAAGGCCGTCACGATGCCTGGCACCGACGGCTGGGCTTCCGCCAGCCGGGTGCGGCGCGCCTCCACTCGCTCGTGATCAGCCGCGTAGATCTGCGACAGCACGACGTCATTGGCGCCCGCCGTCTCGGCCCGCCCGATCGCGGCCTCGACGGCGGCGGTCGCCTGCTCCGTGATCGGTGACGAGCGACGAGTCGCCTCGAGCGTCGTCCAGCCGGGGCCGGCGACGGCCCGTGCGTAGCACAGCAGCGTCCCGACCAACTCCGTGGCGGCCGGCCTCGGAAGGAGCCCCGCCGACGTGGCCTCGGCCGACACCGCGCTCGCCTCCTTCACGGCGGCGTCGCCGGCGTCCTGGAAGGACGAGAACGTCTGCACGAGGACGAAGGCGAGCACAAGGGCCACGAGTATTCGCACGGGCGTCCACATCTCGCCGGCGTCGAGGCCTTCTGCCGTCGCGACCGCGTCGTTGTCGGTGTTGAGCCACCGGCGGGCGAGGAGGCCCGCGGCGCCGGCCAACGTCACGCTCACGATCACGATCACCACCAGCAGCACGCCCGCGGACCGTAGCGGGACCGCCCTCGGCGCTCAGCCCGCCGGGGGCGTGGCCAGGCGGTAGTGCTCGGCGATCGCCGAGGCCGGGAGCTCCGTCGTGTACACGGCCACCTCGTCGACCGTGCCGGCGAGGTAGTTGCTCGTCGGCTTGTCGGGCCAGAAGTCCATGGTGGCGCAGCCGATGTGCCAGTAGCCCTGGTAGTCCTCCACCGTCGTGTAGGGGCTGGTGGCCACCAGGTTCCCGTCGAGGTAGAGCTTCTGGCCCGCCGGACCGATGACGGCGACGACCTGGTGCCACTTCCCGTCGTTGTACGACTGGGCCGTGGTCTCGATGGACTGGCCGTGGAACACGCCGAAGCTGACCCGTCCGTCGTCGCGGACGTAGACGTGGCGATCGTGGTCGCGGCCGGCGTTGGCCACGGGGCCGGGCTCGGCGCTCAACCCGATGATGCCGCCGCCGTGCTTCGTCGACGTCTTGAACCACGCTTCCAGCGAGAACATCTTCGGATTGACCCCGGCGTCGATGACCGCGCACCCGGTGGTCCCGTCGAAGGCCGTCGCCGCATTGGTGGCGACGACGCCCGGCTGGTTGCGCGTCAGGCCACCCTGCACCGTGCCGGCCGGACCGCCGCTACGTGCGTCCACCAGCCGGCCGCCGTCGTGCTCGTCGAGTCGCCAGTAGCCCCACGGGTGCGCGGCCAGGACGGCGTCGCTGTAGGTGCGCGCGTCGGAGCCGTCGCCGCGCCGCAGGAGAAAGGCGCCGGCCCCGGCGCCCAGCAGGGCCACCGCGAGAGCGACGATCACGGCCGGCACCCAGCGTCGCCGGCGCTCGGGACGGCGGGCGGGAGGCGCACCGCTGCTCGCGGCGGCGGCGTCGTGTGTATCTGGAGGCGCCAGCGGCCCGCCCCTCGGCGGCGGGAGCGCGGGTGGCGGGCCACCCACGGGCGACGAGATGGCGGCGCCCAGACAGATGGCGAACTTGGGATGGCTGTCCAGCGCCAGCGGTACGCCGAAGTGCTCGCTCAGCTTCTCGGCGATCCGAGGCATGCGGCTGGCCGCCCCCACGAGCAGGATCGAGTGCAGGTCCCGGGCGCCGACCGACGCGTATGCCAGCGCCTTCTCGAACACCTCGATGGTCCGGGTGATCATCGGCTCGGCCAGTTGCTCGAGCTCGCGCCGGGTGAGACGCACCGCCGTGTCGACGGACGCGATGCCGACGGCAACCTCTGTGCTCAGCTCGTGCGACAGCAGCTCCTTGGCGAGGGTGACGTTCCGGCGCAGGTGCAACATCTCACGCGCGGTGCGCGGATCGGCCCGGTCGAGCTCGGCCCACTGCACACCAGCTCGTTCGGTCACGTACTCCAGCAGGGCCCGATCGAGGTCGGCCCCACCGAGCTGGTCATCGCCGGCGGGCCGGCCCAGCACCGTGAAGCCGTCCTGCGTCTTCTGGAGGATCGACGCGTCGAACGTCCCACCCCCGAGGTCGTAGACGCCGACGATGCTGCCCACGGCCAGCCGGTCCCGACTGGCGTAGAAGGCCGCCGCCGCCTCCGGTTCGGTCACCAGCGTGACCCGATCGGAGTCGCTGACGATGTCCCGGGCCAGCGTCAGGAAGAGGTCGCGCCGGTACGCGCCCCAGAACGCCGGGAACGTGAACACCACGCGGCTCGGCGCGCTGCCTTCGAGCTCGCAGGCTCGTTGGAACACCCACGCGCCGAGCGCGCCCTCGAGTGTCTCGGCCGACACGAACTCGTCGCCGGCCAGGATGGGGCTGCTGTCGCCGAGCTGGCGTTTGAACTCGACGACGAGGCGGGTCGGATTGGTGTCGCCGCGGACAATGGCGGCGTCGCCCACCACCATCCCGCTGTCACTGGTGTAGACGGCCGACGGGATGGCCGACGAGTGGGCCCCGAGCGGCAATGGCTCGAGTCGCGGACCGGCGACGACACCGGCCGCGGTGAAGCTCGTCCCTAGGTCGATGCCGAGCACCCATGACATGGCGTTGCGATTGTGGAGGCCAGGGGCGCCCGTTTGGGCCGACGAGCAGGCGATAGGCCGACATCGCCGGCCTGAAGTGCCCTTGCGGGCAGTGGCGAGTGCCCGCACGGTCGGCCTCCGCTCCAGCGGCGCCGGGTCGGCGCTGGGCACACTCCCGGGGTGGCCATCCAAGTGACCAGCGGGGCGGCGTTGACGTGCTCCTTCGGCGCCGCCCCCAGCACGCTGACCGTCGTCCCCCGCGGTGGGCTCGTGCAGGCCGGAGGGACGCCGGCGGCGACGGTCCAGGATCACGCGCCCACGGTCAACATCGCCCCCTTCGGGATGTGCACCACGCCCACGAACCCTCAGGTCGCAGCGGCTACGGCGGCCGCCATGGGCACCCTCACGCCCCAGCCGTGCATCCCCGCCACCCCGCTCCCCTGGGCGCCGGGAAGTCCGACGGTGCTCGTCGACGGGCAGCCCGCCCTCAACTCGACCTCGACGTGTGCGTGCCAATGGGGCGGCGTGATCTCCATCGCGGCTCCCGGATCGGCGACGACCGTCCTCGTGTGAAATTTGGCTCAGGCCGGTTTGCGAAAAGATGGATGTGAGCTTCGACCGTATGAAGCGACGCTGTCTTCCCGCCCCTTCGAACTGAGGCGCGCCGGCTCGGCGTTGTATCGATATGCGACTCCCCGTATACGTCTACTCCGTCGATCCGATCCTGCACGCGGGCATCGCCGCGCAGCTCCGGGGCCGATCCGAGACGGAGGTCGTCGACGGCACCGATCTCGACTCGGTGCGCGTCGGCGTGGTGGTGTGCGACACCGTCGACGAAGAAACGGCGCGATCGGTGCGCGCCCTCCAACGCGGTTCGCTGCGCGTGGTGCTCGTCGTCACGAACCTCGACGACGCCAGCTTGCTGGCTGGCATCGACGCCGGTGCGTCCGGCTTCCTCCGGCGGTCCGAAGCGGTCGCCGAGCGCTTGATCGAGGTGATCCTGTCGGCCGCCTCGGGCGACGGCAGCGTCCCGCCTGACTTGCTCGGGCGGCTTCTGGCCCACGTGAGCAACATCCAGACGACGGTGCTGTCACCGCGGGGCCTGACCCTCACAGGCCTGTCCGAGCGCGAGATCGACGTGTTGCGGCTGGTGGCCGAAGGCTGCGAGACGAGTGAGATCGCGGCCAAGCTCTGCTATTCGGAACGCACGGTGAAGGGCGTCGTGCACGAGATCACCACTCGCCTGCGGCTGCGCAACCGGGCCCAAGCCGTGGCGTACGCCGTGCGTCAGGGCCTGATCTGATCGATGCCGCACCAAAGGGAAGGCGGCGCTGCCCGCGCGGGCGACCCTCCGGCGGGTGCGTGACGGACCGGCGTTCCTAGCGTCGACACAGCGTGATCCACGAGGTCGACGAGTCCATCCGCACCCTGGTCAGGCACGGCGCCCTGACGGGTACCGACGTCGAAGTCGTGTTCGACGCGCCGACGAAGGACTGGTCGAGCCGGCGCAACGCTCCGACGGTGGACGTCTACCTCTACGACATCCGTGAGGACCTCCGACGGCGCGAAGTCGGTCGCTTCGATGCCCGGAACGAGGACGGTCGGGTGACCGACCGTCGCCAACCGCCCCGGTGGTACAAGCTGTCCTACCTCATCACGGCGTGGACGCAGCGGCCCGAGGACGAGCACCGGTTGCTGGCGGCGCTGTTGGGCTGCTTCCTGCGGCGCGACCACCTCCCCGATGACGTGCTCAGCGGATCATTGGCCGACCTGGGCTACCCGATCCCCTACACGTGCGGGCTGCCGCCGCCCGAAGATCGGGCGCTGTCGGACGTGTGGTCGGCGCTCGGCGGCGAACTGAAGCCGTCGCTCGACCTGGTGCTCATCGCACCGTTCGACCTCGGGCGCGAGATCGCTGTAGGGCCGCCGGTGTTGGAGGGACCCCGGCTCACGGTGGCACCCACCGCCGCCCCCGAGAAGCGGGGACGGGCTCGGGGCGCCAAGCGGTCGCGGCCGGAGGCGCCCGCCGCCGATGCTGGCACCTCGGGTCTGACCGACGAACGGGTCGGCAGCCACCGCGGCGACCCCGGCCGGCGTTTGATCGTGAAAGGGCTCCCGAGATGACCGCGGCCTCGACGGCGCACCTCGTCGACCGCCTCGCCGACCTGCGCCAGCGGGTGCTGGCGGCGATGGCCGTGCGACGGGCCAACGACCCGTCGGCCGACGACCGGTTCCGTGGCCTCTACATCACCGACGAGCAGGCGCCCGGACTGCTCGACGATCGGCCTGTCCTGGCCGGCCGGCTCGACGTCGATCCTGAGATCGAGCGCAAGGCGGATGCGGCCGAGCGGACCGGGGTCACTCTCAACCTGCGTTGTGTCGCCCGGGCCTTCGGGCTCGACGCCGTCGACGCCGAGATCCTCCTGGTGGCGGCGGCGCCCGACCTCGATCCCCGCTTCGAGAAGGCCTACGGCTACCTGCACGACGACGTGACGCGCCGCCGGGCCTCGATCGGTCTCGCCCTCGAGCTGTGTGGCGCGTCGTTGCTGACGGCGGCGGATCGCGAACGACTCGCGCCCGACGGGCGTCTCGTCCGGTTCGGGCTGGTCGTCGTGGAGGAGCTCGATCGGCCGGTGCTGACCCGGTCGTTGCGCGTGCCCGACGTCGTCCTCG
>DASXAI010000679.1:0-4579 GCA_036406775.1 Acidimicrobiales bacterium | reverse complement strand
GCGCCTCGTGCGCCCACACCGCCCCCCACTGCTCATGTCGCCAGCCGCTTCTCAAACCTCTGATGTCGCCATCGTCGGAGCGGGCCCGGTCGGGCTGACGCTCGCCAACTTCCTCGGGCTCTACGGCGTCCGAACGGTCGTGCTCGAGAGCCGGCCCAGCCTCATCGACTACCCACGCGGCGTCGGCATGGACGACGAGACGCTACGGACGTTCCAGGCCGTCGGCCTCGTCGAGGATGTGCTGCCGCACACGACGCCAGACCAGTGGCTGCGGTTCATGAACTCGAAGGGCCGGTGCTTCGCGTCGATCGAGCCCCGCTCGCGGCAGTTCGGCTGGCCCCGGCGCAACGCCTTCATCCAGCCCCTCGTGGATGAGGTCCTGCTGCGCGGGCTCGACCGCTTCGACGACGTGACCGTGCAGTGGGACAGCGAGGTCGTCGGTCTCCGCCAGGAGCCGGATCGCGTGCGCATCGCGGTGCGCCGCGACGGCGACGACCAGGAGGTCATGGCGGGTTACGTCGTCGGGTGCGACGGCGGCCGGAGCCTGGTGCGCAAGGAGATGGGCGTGTCGTGGGACGGCACGTCGAGCCCGACGCGGTGGCTCGTCGTCGACCTCGCCCACGATCCGGTGGGCACACCCAACGCCTATGTCTTCGGCGACTGGCGGCGTCCGTACGTGTCGATCGCGCTCCCGCATGGGCTCCGCCGGTTCGAGTTCATGATCCTGCCCGGTGAGGACGAAGAGGCGATGGCCAAGCCCGACCGGGTCGACGAGCTCATCCGCGCCGTCGTGCCCGACGTGGGGCCCCTCGAGTACATCCGTCAGCGCGTCTACACCCACCATGCCCGCGTCGCCGGGTCCTTCGTGACCGGCCGGGTGGTGCTCGGCGGCGACGCCGCCCACCTGATGCCGGTGTGGCAGGGCCAGGGCTACAACAGCGGCATCCGCGACGCCGCCAACCTCGGCTGGAAATTGGCGGCCGCCGTGCACGGCGAGGCGAGCCCGCAGATCGTGCAGACGTACGACACCGAGCGGCGAACCCACGCCACGGCCATGGTGAAGCTCTCGCAGGCGGCCGGCGTGCTCGTCCGCCAGACCCGACGCTCGACCGCGCTCGTTCGTGACGCGGTCACGCGAGCGTGGGACTACGTGCCGCCGCTGAAGCGGTACATCGTCGAGATGCGGTACAAGCCGATGCCGACCTACACCGAGGGCGTCGTCCTCACCGGCGCCGGTCACGCCCCGGCCGTGGGGCGGCTGTTCATCCAGCCCACCGTCACGACGCGCCACGACGGACGCCAGCGCCTCGACGATGTGCTCGGCCCGTGGTTCGCGCTGTTGGCCTGGGGCGACGATCCTCGCCCCCACCTCAGCCCGGCGGCGCTCGAGGTCGTGCAGCGCCTGCGCGCCCGAGTCGTGGTGGCCCGGCCCGCCACGCAGCTCCAGTGGGGCGATCCCGACACGGAGGACACGCGCGTCGTCGCCGACGACGGCGAACTGAAGGCCTGGTTCGACGAGCAGGGCGGCTCGGTCGTGGTGCTGCGGCCCGACCGGTTCGTCGCCACCGTGTGCCGCCCGCTCGAGTTGTCGCTGCGGATGGTGCTGCTGGGCGAGCTGCTCGGCATCACACCGGAGGCGACGACGTGACCCTGGCCGCGTGCGCCATGTCCCACTCGCCGCTGGCGGGCCTCAACGACCCGCCTCCGGCCGAGCGAGCCGACATCGACGCGGCCGTCGGCCGAGCCCGGGCGTTCGTGGCGGGCTTCGACCCCGACCTCGTGGTGCTCTTCGGCGTCGATCACTTCAACGGCTTCCTCTACGGCGTGATGCCGCAGTTCTGCGTGGGGACCAAGGCCACGGCCATCGGCGACTACCGGAGCGCGGCCGGCGCCCTCACGGTGGCGCCCGAGGCGACGTTGTGCGCCGAGCACCTCCTCGGCGCCGGCGTCGACGTCGCCGTCTCGGCCGACATGACGGTCGACCACGCCTTCGCCCAACCCCTGCAGCTTCTCACCGGCGCCCTCGACGCCGTGCCCCTCATCCCGATCTTCGTCAATGCCGCCGCCCCGCCCCGCAGCCCCATCGGCCGCAGCCGAGTCGTGGGCGACGCCGTCGGGCGCTGGGCCGCCGGCCTCGGCCGGCGCGTCCTGTTCCTCGGCTCGGGCGGGCTGTCGCACGACCCGCCGGTGCCGTCGCTCGACGGCGCGCCCCCGGAGCTCGTCGACCGCCTCCTCCACGGCATCACGCCCGAGGCCCGCCAGCGCCGGGAAGGCGACGTCGTGGGGCTGGCCCAGGACTTTGCCGCCGGCCGCACGGCGCTGATCCCGCTGTCGCCGTCGTTCGACGAGCGTTTCCTGGAGCTCGTGCGCACCCAGGCGCTCGCCGAGATCGACGGCTGGGACGACGAGTGGCTCACCGCCAACTTCGGCCGGGCGGTCCACGAGATCCGCACGTGGGTGGCGGCGTTCAGCGCCCTCGCCTCGGCCGGGCCGTACGACGTGACCGACGTCTTCTACCGCGCCGTTCCCGACTGGTTGGTCGGGTTCGGGCTGATCACTGCGACATCCGGAGGCTGACCACATGGGAACACAGTTCGTCGACACGGAGCTCCGCGGGGACGTGTTGTGGGTGTTCTTCAACAACTTCGAGAAGACCCTCGCCGGCGCCGACGCGGACACCGTCGACGTCCACACCCGCATCGGGTGGGTGATGCACGACGCCCGCTTCGACCCCAAGGTCCGCCTCATCGTGCTCACCGGCCGAGAGGAGAACGAGTTCTACTCGGTGCCGCCCGCCGACCACTACGCCGTGCAGGAGCACCGCGACCGCGTCAATCCGTTGAAGCGGCCGGGCGGGTTCAGCGGCCACAGCTATCCGGACGTCATCGAGGTGCTCGCCCTCATCGAGAAGCCCGTAGTGGCCCGGGTCAAGGGCGACGTGATCGGCTTCGGCCAGTCGATCCTGTGGGGCTGCGACATCATCGTGGCCAGCGAGGACATTGTCGTCGCTGACGTCCACACCGGCATGGGCGAGGTCGTCGACTCGGGCGGTGTGCATCGCGGCTTCCCGCAGGCGATCAGCCCCGGCGACGGCGCCATGGCCTACTTCTCGCTCTTCCTGCCGCCCACGAAGCTCAAGGAGTACATGCTCCTCTCCAAGGAGTACACGGCGCGCGACCTGGCGGCGATGAACATCGTGAACTACGCCGCGCCCGCGGCCGAGGTCGACGGCATCGTCGACGACGTGGTGGCCCGTCTGCTCGCCCGCCCCGACTACGTGCTCAAGCACACCAAGCGGCTGTGTAGCAAGCACGTGATCAACCAGATGAACCTGGCCCGCGATCTCTCGGCGGCCTACGAGGTCAACGACCTCTGGCAGCACGCCAAGGACGGGACGATGTGAGCTCGGTGCCTGACTTCGACGTCGTCGTCGTCGGCTCGGGCGCTGCCGGCCTGGCCGCCGCCCTGACCGCCGCCGAGCTCGGCGCGTCGGTGCTCGTGGCCGAGGCCGCCGACGTCGTCGGAGGTTCGTCGCGGCTGTCGTCGGGCATGTTGATGGGCGCCGGCACGACCTTGCAGAAGGCGGCCGGCATCGACGACACGCCCGAGGCCCTCTACCGCGAGTACATGCAGTTCAACCAGTGGGCCGTCGACGCCGGACTGGCCCACAAGCTGGCCGTCGAGTCCGGTCCCACCATCGAGTGGCTGGCGGACCTGGGCGTGCAGTTCCATGACACGCTCAGCTACGGCGGCGAGGAGAGCCGACCCCGCAATCACCTGCCGGTGGAGATGGGGGCGGGCGTCGTCGAGGTGCTGCGCCAGGCGGCGGTGGCGGCGGGCGTCGAGATCGCGTTGCGCCGTCGGATCGACCGCCTGCTCGTCGAGGACGGCGCCGTCGTGGGCGTGGCGGTGGGCGACGACGAAGTGCGGGCCGGCGCCGTCGTGCTGGCCACGGGCGGCTTCGGCGCCAACCGGGAGAAGTTGAGCCGGTTCTACCCATCAGCTCTCGGCGACTGGACGTGGTACATGGGCGCGGACGGGGCCCAGGGCGACGCCATCGACCTCGGCGAGCAAGTGGGCGCCCAGATCGCCGGCCACGGACGCGGCCTCACGTTCCTGACACCCAACTTCGTCCGCCAGTACGAGGCGACGCTGCCCGGCTGGCTGGTGCTCGTCAACGCCGACGGTCGACGGTTCTGCGACGAGACGGTGGCCTACGGGCTCCTCGACCGTCTGGTGCGGCTCCAGGGCGGCCGGGTCTTCGTGGTGTTCGACGAGGCGGCGCGGCGGGCGGCGCCCGCCGGGCAGCCGGCCGCCTACCGCCAGAGCAACCCGAGCATGCCCGGACGCCGCAGCCCGAACTGGAACGACGAGATGGTGGCCGACATGGCGCGGGAGGGCCGGCTGGCCACCGCCGGCACCATCCCGGAGCTGGCCGAGCGGCTGGGCCTTCCACCGGATGTGCTCGCGGGCACCGTGCGCCGGTACAACCGCCTCGTCGCGGCCGGTGACGACCGCGACTTCCTCAAGGACAGCCGCTTCCTGCGGCCGATCGAGACCCCGCCCTTCTACGGTGCCG
>DASXAI010000678.1:0-7979 GCA_036406775.1 Acidimicrobiales bacterium | reverse complement strand
CGCGTCGTTTCCATTCCCGGAGCGTCGAGGTGACGTGACCTTGCTCGGCCGTGTGCTCGTCGAGGCGCAGCGGCAACTGCCAGCACACGTCGGGCTTCCAGTCCATGAACCGCTCGCCGGCGTCGAGCGCTCCACGGTGCAGCGCGCAGCCGGCGCCACCGGCGAAGCCCGGCCGGTTCAGGAAGATGCACGCGCCGTCGACGAGCCTGGTGATGCGAGTCCCGTCCTTGTCCGTGCGGTGGATCCCGCCGCGTCGGCCCTTGCGGCGATGCTGCCACTGCTCGTCGGTGAGCCGATCGGCGGCCGCCTCCACCGTGGCCACGTCCTCGTCGTCGATGAAGTGGGCGCCGTAACTGCAGCAGCCCTCCTCCCGCTCGGGCGCCGGACCGGTGAGGACACCCTGGCAGCCGCGACCGTAGATGCACGTCCACGACGACAGCAGGAACGTCACGTCGAAGACCCATGTGCGTTGGTCCTGCGGGTCCTCGAAGCTGAGGTACTCGTGGAGGTCGTCGGGCACAGCGGCGGGCACCTCTGGACTCTATTTGCGGCGCCGACGTCCGCTGCGCTTCCGTCGGCTCCATGTCTGCGTCGCCGCCTCCGCTCGCTTTGGCAGCTCCTAGTCTCGCTCCGCTCGGCAATCGGTGCTCCGGCGGCCCGGCGGCGCACGGCGAAGCCGGACGCCGCCAGCGCGATCGCCCGACAGGAGGCGTTGTGGCGTACCGTCGCGCGCCGATGCCCGCCGTCGAGGAGACCGCCGCGTCGCGTTGGTCGCGCCGCAGCCGCCACGCCGTGCGCGTCGCGACGACCCCTCGGCTCTGGCGAGAGCAGGTCGAGTACCTCCGGCACGGTCCCAGTCCCTCGGCCCCGGCCCGAAGCGACGTGACGTTCCCCGGGTCGCCGTGGCGTGACCCGCCACCGGGCGACGGCCACTACTGCAACATCTGCGGCTGGCAGGGCGGCAGCTTCGACGGCGCCCGCCACGTCGAGGGCCAGCTGTGCCCCCGCTGCGGCAGCAGTGGACGCGACCGGTTCCTGTTCCTTTGCTTCGTGACCCGCACGCCGCGCCGGCGCTGGCTGCGCGTCCTCGAGACCAGCCCCCGCCTCGGTCCCGCCTACCGCGCCGCGATGGCGCAGTGGTTCACCTACACGGCGTCCGACTACGACATCTCGGCCCACCGGGCGTCGATCCGCCTCGACCTGCAGGACATCGACCTGCCGGCTCGCTCGCTCGACGTCCTGCTGACGGCCCACGTCCTGGAGCACGTGCCCGACACCGACCGCGCCCTCGCCGGCATTCGGCGCACGCTGGCGCCCGGCGGGCGCGTCTATCTCCAGGTACCGGTGCTGGAGGGCGTCACCGTCACGCCGTCGGCGCCCGAGTTCCACGAGGACAACACCCGGGTCCTGTGGCGGTTCGGGTTCGACCTCGCCGAACGCCTGCGCCGCCACGACTTCGCCACGACGGTGCTCGGGACGGCGCCGTTCGTGGAGGCGGTCCGCACCGGCGACCGTTCACTCGTCGACGGCGACGGCTCGGAGTGGGATGTGCCCGCCATGATCGCCGGCGCCAAAGAGGCCGGGCTCGTGAGTGTGCTCACGCCGGCCGGCGCCGAACGCCTCGGGCTGTACGAGAGCTACCAGTTCGTCACGTTCGAAGGTGTCGTGCCGGCCGGGTCGGCCCTCGACGACGCCCGAGCCCTGGGGGAGCGGGCGTGGCGGCGGATCCGTTCGTGACGCCCGGCGTGGTGCCGCCGTCGAGCGAGACCTACTACCGGGACCGCTACTGGAACGAGGCCCCCGGCGTCGACATCCACCTCCAGCGGCGCGCCACCGGCGAGCCGTTCATGGACTGGATCACCCACCTCCACCGATGGCACGGGCGGCCGTTCCGCAAGGCGCTGGTGCTCAACTGCGGCAACGGCTGGGTCGAGCAGATGCTGGTCGACCGGGGCGCGGTCGCCGAAGCGGTCGGGGTCGACATCGGCGCCGACTTGCTGGCCGAGGCCGAGCGGGCCGCCGCGGGCCGGCCCATCCGGCACTATCGCCTCGACGTCAACTCGGGTGCCTTCCCCGAGGACGGCTACGACCTCGTCGTCAATCACGCCGCCGGGCACCACATCGCCTGCGTCGATCGCGTCTTCCGGGCTGTCGCCGACATCCTCACCGACGACGGCGTGCTGGTGTCGTGGGACTACGTGGGCCCGCACCGCAACCAGTATCCGGGCGACATCTGGGAAGCGGCCCACCGGGTGAACATGCTGCTCCCCACGGAGCTCCAGTCGCCGATGAACTACCCGTGGCTGCCGGTGATGCTCCAGGAGGATCCCACCGAGGCGATCCACTCCGAGCTCGTGCTGGCTGTCATGCGGCGCTACTTCTCGATCGAGTACGAGCGGGCCCTCGGCGGCGCCATCGCCTACGTCCTCCTGACGCCGAACCCGGCGTTCCTCGACGCCCCGCCCGAGGTGACGGCACCCTGGGCGGAGCTGATCCTGGCCGAGGACGCCGCCTTCACCGACGCCGACCCGTCGCGGTCGTTGTTCGTCTACGCCATCGCTCGGCCGTGCAAGCGCGTGCTGGCCGATACCGTCGAGCTAGCGGCGTGGACGGCGGAGGAGGACGACCGGGAGCGGCGCGCCGCAGAGTCGGGCGGCCGCTACTACCCGCCCACGGCCATCGCCGAGACGCTCGACCGCTCGGTCGCCAACACCCTCAGCCTCATCCGCCCGGGACGAGCGTGGCGCGTGGCGATGGCGTCGACAGTGCGCTCGTTCGGCGGCCGGTTGCCCGCCTCGGTGCGGCGCCGGCTGTGGCGCGTGCCCGGCGCCAAAGCGGCATGGCGACGTCTAGCGTGAACGCGTGACCGTCGACGCCCTGCTGGCCGATCTGCGTGCCGCCCTCGGGCCGGCGCGGGTACACGCCGGTGGCACCGAGCTCGGGCTCTACCGGCGCGACGCGTCGAACATCGAAGGCCACGCCGGCGTGGTGTGCTTCCCGACGTCGACGGCCGAGGTCCAGGCGTGCGTGCGGATCGCCCGCCGCCACGGTCGGCCCTTCGTGCCGCGGGGATCCGGGACCGGACTGGCGGGTGGGGCCGTGCCGCTCGATGACCCCGTCGTCATTGTCACCACCAAGATGAACGAGGTCCTCGCCGTCGACGTCGACGCGCGGGTGGCCTGGGTCCAGCCCGGTGTGCTCAACCTCGACCTGTCGCGGTACGTGGCCCCGTTCGGCCTCCACTTCGCGCCCGATCCGTCGAGCCAGCAGTCGTGCTCGATCGGGGGCAACGTCTCGACCAACGCCGGCGGGCCTCACTGTCTCGCCTACGGCGTCACCAGCACGCACGTGCTGGCGGTCGAGGTGGTGCTGCCCGACGGCGAGGTGGCGATGCTGGGCGGTCTCGATCCCGAGCCTCCCGGGCTGGACCTGCGGGGCGCGTTCGTAGGAGGGGAGGGCATGTTGGGCATCGCCACGCGCATCGCGGTCCGGCTCACGCCCAACCCGCCGGCCGTCAACACGTTGCTGCTCGATTTCGCGTCGGTCGACGACGGCGCGGCCACGGTGTCGGCCATCATCGCCGCCGGCATCGTGCCGGCGGCCATCGAGATGATGGACGCGCGCATCACCGCGGCGGTGGAGGCGTTTGTCCACGCCGGGTTCCCGCTCGACGCCGCCGCCATCCTCATCGTCGAGGTCGACGGCCTGCCCGCCGGCGTGGCCGCTGCTGCCGAGCGGGTGACCACCATCGGGCGCGCCCACGGCGCCAGGTCCGTGCGCGTCGCCGTCGACCCAGCCGAGCGGGCGCTCATCTGGAAGGGCCGCAAGAACGCCTTCGGCGCCATCGCGCGGGTGAAGCCGAACTACTACCTGCACGACACGGTCGTGCCCCGGGCGCGGCTGTGCGAGGTCCTGCGGGCCGTGTACGACATCGCCGACCGCCACGAGCTGATCGTGATGAACGTGTTCCACGCCGGCGACGGCAACCTGCACCCGCTCCTCGTCTTCGACAAGCGCGAGCCGGGGGTGATGGACCGCGTCCACGCCGCCGGCTACGAGATCGTCCGGGCCAGCGTGGCCGCGGGGGGCGTGCTGTCGGGGGAGCACGGCATCGGCCTCGAGAAGCGTGACTTCATGCCGCTGCTGTTCTCCGACGTCGACCTCGATCTGCAGGCCCGGCTGCGCGACGCCTTCGATCCGGACGGGACGGCCAATCCCCACAAGGTGCTGCCGGCCGGGAGCCGGTGCGCCGACCTGCAGGCGGTGCCGGCGGGCGCATGGATCTGAGCGCCTTCGCGGTCGAGGTCGGCTCCGACGGGCCGGTCACCGTGACGGGCCAGGGCAGTCGGGGTGGTCCGGTGGCGGACGCACGGGTGGTGCGCGCGCCGGCCGGCATCGAGTGGATCGCGCCCGAGGAGATGACGGCGGCCTGCGGCGCCGGCACCCCGGTGGACGAGCTGGCGGCGGCGCTGGCCGAGCGGGGCCAGCGGGTCGCGCTGCCGCCGTCGGGCACGGTCGGCGGGGCGCTGGCAGTCGGCCGGGCGACGGTGCGGCGGCTGGGGGACGGGCCGGTGCGGGACGCGCTGTTGCAGGCGCGGGTCGTGACGGCGGCCGGCCAGGTGGCCAAGGCGGGCGGCCCGACGGTGAAGAACGTGAGCGGCTTCGACCTGTGCCGGCTCCTCGTCGGGTCGCAGGGGACGCTGGCGTTCATCGGCGATGTCATCCTGCGCACTCGGCCGCTCCCGGCGGCGTCGCGGTGGTTCGCCGGTCCCGGCGATCCGTTCGAGATCCGGCGCCGGCTCTACCGGCCCACGTCGATCCTGTGGGACGGCTCGACCGTGTGGGTGTGCGTCGAGGGCCACCCCGACGACGTGGCCGCCGAGGCGCCTCTGACCGGGCTCGCCGAAGTGGGCGGGCCGCCGCCGCTGCCAGTCGGGGGCCGCCGGTCGGTGGCGCCAGCGGAGTTGGCCGCACTGACGGGACGGTTCGTGGCCGAGATCGGCGTCGGCGTCGTGCACACCGACGAGCCGGCGGCGCCGGCCGAGCCGGCGCCGGCCCTGGTCGAGCTCCATCGCCGCATCAAGGCCGCCTTCGATCCCACCGGGCGCCTGAACCCCGGCCGGTCCGTCCTGCCCGAGGTGGCCGTGCCGGCATGAAGCTCGACGTCGTCGACAACGAGCTGGCGTCGTGCGTGGCGTGCGGCCTGTGCCTACCCCACTGCCCGACCTATCGGGTGACGGGGGAGGAGGCGGCGTCGCCCCGGGGCCGGATCGCCGCCATGCGGGCCGTGCACTGGGACGGCGCGCCCGCCGACGCCGAGTTCATCGGCTTCATGGACGTCTGCGTGCAGTGCCGAGGGTGCGAGACGGCGTGCCCGTCGGGCGTGCCGTTCGGGCGGCTCATGGAAGGCACGCGGTCGACGCTGGCCGCCGCCGGTCGCTACACGCCCTGGTGGCAGCGGCTCGCGTACCGAGTACTCGGCCACCACCGGGTACTCGTGGCCGGCTCCCGCGCGTTGGCGTTGGCGCAGCGAGCCCGGCTCGTACCGCGTCGCCTGGGCCTGCCCCGCCTGCCGCTGCGGTCACGGCCTTTGGTCGCCAGCGGTACCGACGTGTGGCTGTTCACGGGCTGCGTGATGGACGCGTGGCAGCGCGACGTGCACGCCGCCGCCCTCACCGTGTTGTCGGCGGCTGGCGTCGGCGCCGCCCTGCCGGGGCCGGGTGGCGATTGCTGCGGAGCCCTGCACGTGCACGCCGGCCTCACCGACGCCGCCGGCCGGCTGGCGGCGCGCGTGATGGCGTCGATGCCGGGCGCCGCGCCGATCCTGGTCGACTCGGCGGGGTGCGGCGCCCAGTTGAAGGACTACGGGCATCTGCTCGGCACGCCGGAGGCGGTGGCGTTCAGCGCCCGCGTCTTCGACATCCAGGAGTGGCTGGCGGCGCGGGTCGGCGACCTCCCGCCGGCGGCCGGGCCGCGCCGGCGCGTCATCGTGCAGGACCCGTGCCACCTCCGCCATGTGCAGCGGGCCCAAGGGGGTGTGCGCACGGTGCTGGCGCCGTACGCCGACCTCGTGGAGCTGGATGACGAGGGTCTGTGCTGCGGCGCCGGCGGTGCGTACTCGACGCTGCACCCCGACATGGCCGCCGCCATCCGCCAGCGCAAGCTCGACGCCATCGCCCGGGCCGGGCCCGGCGTCGTCGCCAGCGCCAACCCGGGCTGCGCCCTCCACCTCGCCGCCGCCGGCGTCGACGTGCGCCATCCCATGGAGATCGTGGCGGAGGCCATCGGCCGTGGCCGGTGAGTTCGACGACATCCGGGCTCGCCTGGAGGCGATCGCCGAGGAGCTGGCCGACCTCGCCCTCGTGCGCCTGCGGGAGTCGATCGACGCCGGCGGCACCGAGTTGCCGGTCGACGAGCGCCGCCTCACCCGCGCCCGGCGCGCCGTCGAGAAGGCCGTCGCCGTCCTTCGGGAGCCGGATGACTGAGTCTTCGTCGCCGGCCTCCGCGCCGCTTCGGCCGGCTCCTACTCGCTCCGCTCGGCAATCGGCGCTCGCGCGGCCCGGCGGCGCACGGCGAAGCCGGACGCCGCCGACGAGAGCGCGTTCAGGGCGTCGATGAAGCTGCGCAGCTCGCCGTAGTACCGCTTGGCGAAGTTGAGCCGGATGCGGGCGAAGTCGACCTTGTCGTCGTCGGCGATCTCGTCGGGCAGCGGGCCGGTGCGCTCGATGCGCCCGGACGCGCACAGGTGGGCGAAGCGCTCGTTGAGGTCCTCGAGCTGGGCGTCGTCGGGCGCCCGTTGCAGGCGGAGCACCAGGACATCGCCGACGTAGCGCATCGAGTCGTAGTTGGCGTAGAAGCCGAGGATCTCGTCCACCGCCTCCTGCACGCTGTCGGTGACGCGGAACAGCGCCATGTCCGAGTCGTCGACCAGGCCCCGGGTCACGAGCTGGTCCTCGATGAACTCGCGGACCCGGTCCCAGTAGGTGCCGCCGGGCACGTCGAGCAGCACGATCGGCACGGGCTCGCCCTTCCCCGTCTGCGTCAGCGTGAGGAGCTCGAACGTCTCGTCGAGGGTGCCGAACCCGCCCGGGAGGCAGAGGAACGCCCGGCTCTCCTTGATCAGCATCAGCTTGCGGGTGAAGAAGTACTTCATCGAGACGAGCTTGTCGTCGTGGGCGATGAGCGGGTTCGCCCCCTGCTCGAACGGGAGGCGGATGTTCACGCCGATCGACAGGTCGGCGCCGGCACCCTCCATGCCGGCGGCCATGATCCCCGGACCGGCGCCGGTCACCACCATCCAGCCGAAGCTGGCGAGCATGTGGGCGACGGCTCGGGCCTGTTCGTACTCCTTGCT
Organism: Acidimicrobiales bacterium; assembly: GCA_036406775.1. GTDB lineage: Bacteria > Actinomycetota > Acidimicrobiia > Acidimicrobiales > Ilumatobacteraceae > DASXAI01. The sequence goes on along the minus strand of DASXAI010000678.1, from coordinate 625 downwards.
GTCGGGCTGCACCCGGGCCGAGCCGAACATCGTCACCTTCGAGACGCCCCGGTAGTGCGCGAACAGTCGGAAGGCCTCCCGCATCTCCCGGAGGGTGGCGTTCGTGATCTTGAGGTCGAGCGTGTCAGCGGCGTCGGAGGCGAGCAGGGCGGCGCTCACCATGATCTCGAACAGCTGGTCGCGGTCCTTGGTGACGCCGGCGGCGTCGAGCAGCTCGCCGATCCGGCGGTCGAGCTCGGGCCGGCCGGTGCGGTAGCGGGGTCGCCGGGCGGGCATGCGCGGTCGAGCTTACGGTCGGTACGTTGATCGCCGAATGGTCAACTGTGCTCAGTGCGGGACCCAGGCCGAGGGCCCCGAGCCCGACAGCGCGCCGCTCGGCTGGATGGTGGAGCGGGACGCTCGCACCGGCCGCATCAGCGTCGTCTGTGCCGACTGCACCCGGCGCCACGCCCGGGCCATCGAAGGCAAGCTCGATCAGGCCTGGTGGTGACCTCTCAACATTGAACTGATGCGCGAAGAGTGTCGTATAGGGCGTTTCAGCGCGTCAGATCGAAAAAGAGGCGGAAACGGCATCATGACCGGGCCGCGCCGGCGTCTCCTCCATGAGCGCCGAGAAAGGCGCACC
>DASXAI010000677.1:0-2147 GCA_036406775.1 Acidimicrobiales bacterium | reverse complement strand
CTGTTCTCGCCGGGGAACCTCACGACCCACGTGCTTCTCGACCACTACCAGCCTGGGACGAGCAACGTCCTCCCACCGCTCGTCGACAAGGACATCATCGGCGCCGGCTTCGAGACGCTCACGGTCGCGCTCGACGCCGTCGTCGACAACGGCGCCGACGCCTATGCCGCCTATGTGTTCAGCATCGGCGCGGACCAGCAAGTCGCCGGCATCCGGATCGGATACCGGCCGCCCGCCAACCCGCTCACGCCGATCAACCCGAGCCGGGTGTACGACTCCCGACTCGTCGGCACCAAGCTGGCCGACGGCGAGGAGCGGACGGTGTCGATGGCCACTGCCATCCAGGGCGGCGCCCAGGTGGTGCCGCCCGGCGCGACCGCCGTCGCGGTGACGTTGACCGTCACCGAGACGGAAGGGTCGGGCGGCTACGTGTCGGCGTTCCCGTTCGGCATCTCGTGGCCGGGCACGTCGTCGATCAACTGGTTCGGACCGGGCCAGAACCTGGCGACGGCGGTGATCGTCGCCGTCGGCGGGGACCGCCAGCTCGTGCTCCGGGGCGGCGTACAGCCCACCCACGTCGTGGTCGACGTGACGGGCTACCTGGTGTGAGGCAGCCCGTTGGCTAGGTCCTGGTGTCGTCCACGCCGAAGATGCGCGCCACGAGCTCGGGCGGCCACGCCTCCTCATCCATGCGAGGCATGGCGCCGGGCACCCAGCAGCGGTGCGCCGTCGTCCATGCCGTCGACAGCTCGGTGAGCCGGCGATGAACGCGCGCCGCGCCCGCGGGTTCGTGCCGGCCCGGAGCCTGCGTCACCCATTCGACGAAGAACGGATTCACTTCCCCGCGTTCATCGAGACCGAGCTCGTCGTAGGTGACCAGGAACGCCTCCAAGACCGCGGCTTCCGTCGGGAACACCATCGACGACCACAGCGCCTGGTTCGAGAAGCCGTAGAGCGGCGCGGTAGGGCTGGGTTGGCGCAGGGCGGGTGTGTAGAACTGGTCCCGCTCCCAGATCGAACCGACGCCGATCCAGCGCGCGGCGGCTTCGTGACCGAAATGGAGCGCTCTTCCTTTCGCGAGCACTGACGGCACCACGTCGTCGAACATCGGGAACCACCACCGGCCTGGCCACCACCCGCCTTCAGTGGCGATGCGCGTGATGGCGTGACTGACGAACCAACCCGGAGGCACGTCAGCGAGCGCATCCACGCCGCGCCCGATCACCCGGTAGCGCTCGAGTCGTGGCTCGGTCCCGGCGCGCTCGTCCAGCGCCGCCAGTACCGCTTCGAGGGACGAATCGGCCACCATGAACGCGTCCTTCCGGGGTCACGCGGGACCGGACGTCTCGAGGAGCACCGTCTTGGCACTGATTCGGAGTGTCGACGCCACGTCCTTGTTGGTCCCTTCGGTCGCGATGATCGGCATCTCGGTGTGGTCGGGCCTCGCTTTCGACGCTCGACCACGCCGAGAAACGCCAGACGACGGGCACTACACCTAGTCGATCATGCGGACCAATGCGGTCTGTACGGAGAAGCCACTCACCGCACTCCCGACGACGACGACCTTGCCGTCGGGTTGCAGGGCCACGTCGTTGCCGGCGTCGAACCCGCCGGCGAAGTCGACCGTCAGGATGCCGTCGCCATCGAAGCTCGGGTCCGGGGTGCCGGTGGCGTCGTAGCGGACGACGGCCAGGTCGCCGCTCCCGTTGGCCTGGGTCGTCGCCGCCACCACGATGTGGCCGTCGGGCTCGATCGCCAGGTCCTGGCCAAACTCGCTGGCGGGGAAGGGCCCGTTGAGGAGGCCGAAGTCAGTGGTGACCAGGCCACCCGCGCCGAAGTTGGCGTCCATGTTGCCTTGCGGGTCGAGGCGGGCGAGAGCGACGTCACCGACGGTGCTGCCGACGACCACGACGCTGCCGTCGGACTGCACGGCAACGCCGTCGGCGATGCCACCGAAGGTGAAGGGCGGGATGGCGACGCCGGCGTCACCGAAGGTCTCGTCGGGTTGGCCGTGGTCGTCGTACCGCACGACCCCGAACTGCTCGCCGCTGCCGCCGCTGTCCGACACCCGCCCGGCCACGACGATCGTGCCGTCAGGGCCCAGGGCGACGGCGTGGGCAAAGTCGGCGGCGCCGGCGATGTCGGTC
>DASXAI010000676.1:0-4657 GCA_036406775.1 Acidimicrobiales bacterium | reverse complement strand
GTCGAGGAGCAGCAGTTTCGGCCGGCACATGAGGGCGCGGGCCACGGCGAGCATCTGCTGCTCACCACCGGAGAGGCTGCCGGCGGTCTGCGCCCGCCGGTCCCCGAGCCGGGGGAACACCTCGAGCCAGTGGTCGACGTCGTCGCCGACCTTGCCGTCGCGCCGCACGTAGGCGCCGATCGTGAGGTTCTCCTCCACCGTGAGCTCGGGGAACGTGCCGCGGCCCTGCGGGACGTGGCCGATGCCCAGTTTGACCACCGCTTCGGGCCGCAGCCCGACCAACGGGCGACCATCGAAGGTCACCTCACCCGAGACCGACACCATGTCCATCTGGCAGACCGCTCGCAGCGTCGTGGTCTTGCCGGCACCGTTGGCGCCGAGCAGGACGACGATCTCGCCGGCATCGACGAAGAAGTCGAGACCGTGCAGGACGGACACGGGTCCGTACGACGCGCGCAGGTCCGACACCTCGAGGAGCGTCACACAGGGCTCCCGAGATAGGCCTCGATCACGGCCCGGTCGTCACGCACGACGGCGGGCGGGCCCTCGGCGATCTTGCGTCCGAAGTCGAGCACCACGACGTTGTCGGAGATCCCCATCACCATCTGCATGTGGTGTTCGACGAGGAGCACGGTGAGCCCGAAGTCGTCGCGCAGCTTCCGCACGGTGGCCGCGAGCTCGTCGACCTCGGCGTGGGTGAGGCCGGATGCGGGTTCGTCGAGCAGGAGCAGCCGGGGCGAGGCCGCCATGGCCCGGGCCAACTCGATGCGCTTGAGCGTCCCGTACGGCATGGCCGCGCACGGCCGGAACGCGTACTGCTCGAGTCCGAGGCGGCGCAGGATCGCCGCTGCCCGCACCATCAGCTCCTCGTCCTCGGCCCGCGTCCCGATGCGCAGGCTCGACGTGAGCCAGTTCTGGTGGGAGACGGAGTGGGCGCCGACCATGACGTTCTCCAGCACCGTCATGGACGAGAACAGGGCGAGGTTCTGGAAGGTCCGAGCGATGCCCAACTTGGCGATGCCGTGGGCGGGGACGTCGAGCAGCTCGGTGCCGCCGAACCGGATCCGCCCGCTCGTGGGTTGGTAGATGCGACTGACGACGTTGAACATCGTCGTCTTGCCCGCTCCGTTCGGGCCGATGAGCCCGCAGATCTGCCCCTCGTCGATCTGGAAGCTGAGCGAGTCGAGCGCCACGATGCCGCCGAAGCGGACCGTCACGTCTACAACGTCGAGCAAGGCCAAGCCGCTCTGCCCTTTCCCCAGTTGCCCCCGATGTGGTCCCCCGTCTCGGGGAGGTGCGATCCCGACCCCCGTCGAGCCCGCCCACGCGTCGAATGTAGCAAAGGTCACACGGCTTGTTGACCGTTTGTCAACACTCTGTCGCAATCACGTCGGCGGGCGCCGCTCCTTCAACTCACGGATGCCCTGGCAGTGACTCGCAGGGGATGCCGTCATGGTCGCCGTCGAGGCCGTCGACGTCACCCCAGCGGTCGAACCACGCCTTGGCCTCGGCCCAGGTGGCGAAGTCGGAGCAGTCCTTGTCGGGGCCGTGCACGTCACCACCAGGGGGAGTCGGCGTGGGCATGGGCGTCTGACCGCCACCACCGCAGACCTGCGGAGTGGCCGCGTCAGCGGCGACGTACTGCGCCTCACGGGGGTGGGCGCCATAGCCGTCGCGGCTGTCGTAACGGGCGATGGCGAGCCCGGCCTTGATCTGGGCCAGACCGGTGTCCAGGCCCGCGACGTCCACGTAGCGGAGCACCCGGCCGTACATGTCCTTGTCATCCCGGGCGCCAGGCGAAAGGGTGGCGGTCTGGCCCAGCGCCAAGCTGGACAAGTTCGCCTTGGCCTCGGCGTAGCCGCACTCACCCGTCTCGGGCGTGTCGATGCCGATGAAGCGGACCCGCTCACCGTTGCTGAGGTCGAGGGTGTCGCCGTCCACGATGTGGGTCACGGTGGAGGTGTAGCTGCCGGGCGCCAGTGCGGAGGCCGGCCGCGGGGTGGCCGGCACCGGCTTGACGATGGTGCCGCACGAACCCCCGGCGATCACCGTGCCGCCGAAGCCCCCGTTGACGTCGATGATCAGGTCGACATCGGCGCCGGAGTTGGACACCCAGAAGTCTCCCGTCGGGGCGGCCACCACCGCGCTGTTCGACGTGTTCCGTCCAGGCGTGTAGTTGATGTTCGAGGTCGAACCGTTCACACCGGGGCCGGTGTTGATCGAGACGAAGCCGTCGCCGGTGGCGTTGGTGACCGTCAGGTTGAGCGACGCCGCGCTCATGTCGCTGTTGCCGTTCCACTGGAAGTATTCGCCGGACATCAGCGCGCCGCCGCATTGTCCGGTGCGGGAGTCCAACAGCCGGCTGGGGGCCGTAGGGACGAACGAGCCGTCGAAGTACCAGCCGGCGACGTCGACAACGACATCGGCGTCGCCGTCGAAGTTGCGGAGCGAGACCGACCCGTTGGTGACGCCGGCCATCACCATGTTGGCCACCGTCTCGCCCGGCTCGAAGTTGAGGCTCGAGGTGGAGGGCACGCCTCCGCCCGCGGGGTACACCGTCAGGTAGCCCGGCTTGGTCGGGTTGGTGACGGTGACGTTGAGGGCGACCGCCTTGGCGTCGGCCGGCGCGCCCGTCGCCAGGTTCCGGACCTCACCGGGCCCGAACGACCCGCCGCCTTGACCCTGGCGGGTGTCCATCACGCGCCGGGGGCTGACAAAGCTCGCCTGCGCGCCTGTGTACTGCCCGACCACATCGACCAGCACGTGCGTCGTGCCGACACCGTTGAAGATGCTGATCTGGCGGTTCACCACGCCCACGGTGACGGCGTTGGCCTTGGTCTGGCCGGCCTCGAAGTTGACGTTGGAGGCCAGCGGCACCGCTTGTCCGGCCGGGAACACGGTGAGGAAGCCGGCCGATGTGGGCTCCGTGGCCGTCACGTTCAGCACGACGGCGGTGGCCTCGCTCGAGACGGCGGCCCCGAGGCCGACGGTGTAGGTCGCGCCCGGGCCCAACGGCGAGCTCTTCCGGGTGTCGAGCACCCGGACCGGGGTCATCGCCGTGTAGTTGGACGAGACGGTCTCGGCGGAGGCGGGACCGCTCAGGGCAACCCCGGCGCCGACGCCCAGGGCTCCCACGAGGGCGAGGGCAGCGAGCTTGATCATGATTCCAGGACGCTCGTAGCCGAAGGCGATGACGGCGGCCGCCTGTGACTGGTGCCACCGAGGCCCGCGCCCTGTGAACATCTTGTGTACGACAGGTGGACGAAGCGACCGATCCTGGGGATGACCGAGAAATCCTGCGGATAACCCTGTTGACGGTGAAAAACCCCCTTGACCTGCCCATACGCCGAGTGCAAGATGGCGCCTAGCCGGAAGGCACGAACGAGCCGGAGCCGGGAGGGACACGAAGGCGCAAGCCGGAGGGTCAGTCCTCGGCAAGGGGGAGAGCGAGTCGTCCGGAAGGAATAGCACCAGTGCCCGCTCACCTCCGGGTGGGTGGGACCGGGCCCAGCATCAGGGTCACAGCTGATGGTGGAACCGGTGGCAAGGCCGGGGCGGCGTGAGCCGGGCCGGCCGATCAGGAGGTCATGCGGAGGGGTCAAACCCGAAGGGTGGCAGCCATCAAAGCGGAGTTCGGCGTGAGGGGTCACACCCGAGCGGCGAGGTTCGACGTTGAAAACGTTCGGAGAGCTTCTCGGCTCGAAGAGCGAGCCTGCAGGTGCTGGACCGATGGGTCGGCCCCGAGCAGCTGGACGGCTTCGGCCGGAGCAGCTACTCGGGGCGCCTGTCGTTTTCGGCCCGTTCCGCGCCCGGTACGGGGGGCGCAATCCGATGCCGATGTTCCGGTCGTAGGCTTGTCCGTCATGGCGACGGCCACCGAGCCCCACAGCCACCTGCCCTCGCCTCCCGTCGACGACACCGACGACGAAGGCGGCGGCGGCGGCCCCTGGTGGCACTCGCCGTGGCGGCTGGCCGTGCTCGGTCTGGCCCTCGTGTTCCTCGGCGTCGGGATCGGGTTCGCCGTGAAGTCCCGCTCGGCGAGCCACCCGGGCGCCGGCTCGGTCGACGTCGGCTTCCTGCAGGACATGCGCTACCACCACGACCAGGCCACCCAGATGAGCCTCGCCTACCTCCAGAAGCCCGCCGCCGAGCAGGATCCGGCCCTGCGCACCATCGCCGCCGAGATCCTTCTCGAGCAGCAGCTCGAGGCGGGCGCCATGGTGCAGTTGCTACACGAGTACGGCCAGCCCGAGGCCAACGAGAGCGGCACCGGCATGGCGTGGATGTCGATGCCCATCCCCATCGCCCAGATGCCGGGGATGGCGACACCCGAGAACATCGCGGCGCTGAAGGCGGCGTCGGGCCGTGACGCCGACATCCTGTTCTGCACGCTGATGATCGCCCACCACGAGGGCGGGCTCCACATGGCCGAATACGCCGCCGGCCAGGCCAAGGAGAGCCGGGTGCGCCAGCTGGCCACGTCGATGATGAAGGGCCAGGCCGACGAGATCGTCGAGCTCCAGCAGATCCAGGCCCGCCTCGGCGGCTGACCACCGCCCCGCACCCCGACCACCCCCTCACCCGCCCCCGCCCCCCCCGCACCCCATTTCGCCTCTGGCGCCCGTTGGTGCGGAAACCGCTCCAAGTCCCGACACAG
>DASXAI010000675.1:0-7552 GCA_036406775.1 Acidimicrobiales bacterium | reverse complement strand
GTTCGACACCTTCAAGAACGGCACGGATCCGTCCAACAACTTCGTCGGCGTGGCCACCACCGGCAACGGACTGGCCTACGCCCAGACGTCGACCGCCGTGCCGCCGCTGCGCAACGCGACCGTCCACGTGGACGTGGTCGTCTCGACCGGTCAGGTCAAGGTCTCGCTCAACGGCACCACGTACCTGACCGCCGCCATCACGGTCCCGGTGAACGCCTACGTGGGCTTCTCCGGCTCCACGGGCGGACTCACCGATCGCCACCAGATCACCGCCTTCACGGCGTCGTACCGCGGCACCGCGCCACCCCCGCCCGCCCAGGCGACGGTGACACCGACGGCGCTCGCCTTCGGTGAAGTGGCGGCGGGCACGTCGGTGACGAAGACGTTCTCGATCGCCAACACCGGCGGGTCGCTGTTGACGGTGAACTCCGTGACCGGGCCGGCGGCGCCGTTCTCCATGAGCGGCGCGCCGGCCGCAGGATCGACGATGAACCCCGGCGTGTCCGCGACGGTGACGGTCCGGCTGGCGCCGACCCAGACCGGCACGTGGTCGTCCTCGATCCAGGTGAGCACGTCGGGGGGCCCGCCGACGACGGTGACGCTCAGCGGCACGACATCGGCGACCCCACCGCCGGCGCAGCTGTCGGTGACCCCGGGGTCGCTGCCGTTCGGCACCGTGTCGGTGGGGACGTCGGCCAGCAAGACGTTCTCGATCGCCAACACCGGTGGGCAGTCGTTGACGGTGACCTCGGTCGCCGCCCCGACGGCGCCCTTCTCGATGACGAACCCGCCGGCGGCCAACACACCGCTGGCGGCGGGACAGTCGATCGCCGTCACCGTCCAGTTCGCGCCGACGGCGGCGGGCACGTTCACGTCCTCGATCCCGATCACCACGACTGCCGGCAACGCCAGCGTGGCGCTCACCGGGGCGACACCGACGGGCGGCGGGACCGTGCTGCCGGCACCGGGGCCCGGATGGCAGGTCAACGGGCAAGCGTCGGTGGCCAATGGGGTGCTCACCATGACGCCCAACGTGGCGGCGGCGTCGGGATCGGCCTTCTGGCCGACGGCAGTGGCGACGGCCAACCTGCATGCCGTCTTCAACATCACGATCGACCAGGGCAACGGCGCCGACGGAGCCGCCTTCGTGCTCGGCAATCCGGCGGCCGGTGCCGCGCCGACCATGGTGGGTGGCAGCGGCGGCGCCCTCGGCGCGGCCGGCATCCCGGGTGTCGCCGTCACCTTCGACACGTTCCAGAACACAGGCGACCCGTCGAACAACTTCATCGGCATCGCGGTGACGGGCGGCGGGCTGACGTACAGCGGTCGGACGTCGACGGCGGTCCCCACGTTGCGCAACTCCACCCAGACCATCGACGTCCAAGTCGCGGGCGGCGTCATGACGGTCAAAGTGGGCGGGGTCACGAAGCTCACGTCGACCCTGGCGCTACCGGCCACCGCCTACGTCGGCTTCACCGCCTCGACGGGCGGCCTCACCGACCGTCACATGGTGAGTGCCGTGTCGATCAGCGTCTGACACCCGTCGTTTTCGCGTCGCTGCGGTGTCGTATTCGCCCTCCAGCGACGACAAAACCGAGTTGGACGGCGTCAGGGCGGCGGGGGTTGGGCGGCGAGGCGCTCGATGGTGGCGAGTTGGTCGTCGTCGAGGCGCACGACCGACAGGCGGGACTGGCGCACGAGCATGCTGGAGGCGAAGGTCGGCTCGGCCTTCAGTTCGGCGAGGATCACGGGTCGGGCGAGCGGCCGGCGGGCGCGGATGTCGACCCAGACCCGCTTGCCGGCCTCGTCGGTGGGATCCGGGTACGGCCCCTTCACGACCTCGGCCAGGCCAATGGCGGCCTTGTCGGTCTGTGAGTGGTACACGACCACCGTGTCGCCCTTCTGCATGGCCCGCATGTTGAGCTGCGCCGTGGTATTGGTGACGCCGTCCCAGTGGGTGCGCTTGTCGCGCTGGAGGTCGGACCAGCTGTACTCGCCGGGCTCGGTCTTCATCAGCCACGCCGTCACGGCGTGACCTTGCGCACGACGTCACCGGGCCGCACCGTGCCGGCCTGCACCACGCGCGCGTTCAAGCCCCGCAGGCGCAGCGCCCGGCCGGTGGACGAGTTGACGAAGCGCATGGCGTCCCTACCGAAGCGGGACACGAACTTGTCGCAGCCCGTGTGGGGCCGAGCCGTCACCTCGATCACGGCCGAGCCGATCGCCAGCCGGGTACCGGCCGGCAGGTTCTCCTGGCTCAAGTCGAGGTCGACGTAGAGCTGGTCGCCGGCGAGCGACCGTCGAGCCGGGTCGACCGCCACCAGCGCCGCCATCCGGCTGTTCATCACGTTGAGCTGACAGTCCGGGTGCGGGCCACCGTCGGCGCTCGCCCGGCTCGGTCGCAGGCACCACGTGTCGCCCACGAGCCCCTCGGTGAGATCGAGCTGGCCGGCCGCCAGCTCCTCTCGTTCACCGATGGCGGGCCGGCGGACCACGAGCTCCAGCCGTCCACTGTCGGCAGGCGACTGGCGGACGTGCTCGAGCCCCGCCTCCAGCTCGGCGGTGCTGCGGTGGGTGTCGTCAGCGGCTGTAGTGGCGGGGCGCATAGTACGAGGGGTTCGGGTCGCGGCGGCCCCGGCGGGAGGTCCACCGCCACTGGGCGCCGATGCGGTCTCGGCACCGCTCGTGGCTCTTGGGCACGGCGTGCAGCCACGCCGCCTGGCAGCGCCCGCCCATGACGAGCAGGTCACCGCTGGCGGGCGTGAAGTCGAGCACGTCGGTCATGTCGTCGTCGTCTGGGTCGGCCCGGCGGCCCGGCGTGAGCGGGCGCACGAGCCACGGGCGCCGGGCTCCGAGGGTCAGCACGCCGATCAGTGTGTCCTCGAGCCAGCGCAGCTCGCGGTCACGATGGAAGCCGACGCTGTCGCGCTCGTTGCGGTAACGGACGAGGGCGGCGCCGGTGAAGTTGACGCGGTACCGCCGGCTGAGCCACGTCGCGACCTCCACGAGGGCCGGGTGGCGATCGCCGTCCTGGTAGCCGGCGAGGCGCGGCTCGTCCATCCACCGGTCGTACCGGAACACCCGGCTCGGCTCCCACCGGACTTGTTCGAGCAAGTCGTCGTGGACCTCGTCGGCCCGTGGCACCAGACCGCGCACCACGTCGACCCACGAGTCGGGGTCGAGCTGCTGGCGCTCCACGACCGGCTCGGCGGCGAGCCACATCGTGCTGGTACCGGCTTCGGTCACCCGGCCAAGGGTACTTTCACCATGTGTCGATGCAGGGGCGTTTCTTGCCCGTGCGCGGCGGCGGTGGTGGTGCGGCCCGCAGTGCCGCCATCACGCGCGTCCGAGTGTCGGCCGGATCGATCACGTCGTCGATCTCGAAGTGCAGCGCCATGTTCAACGCCTTGCCGCGCTCGTACGACTGCTGGACCATCTCCTGGAACAGCGCCTCGCGCTCGTCGGGGTCGGCGACGGCCTCCAGCTCCTTGCGGTAACCGAGCCGCACCGCGCCCTCCAGACCCATGCCGCCGAACTCGCCCGTCGGCCACGACACGGTCATGAGCGGCGCGTGGAAGCTGCCGCCCGCCATCGTCTGGGCGCCGAGCCCGTACGCCTTGCGCAGGACCACCGTCATGTAGGGCACGGTGAGGCTCGCACCCGTGACGAACAACCGGGACGCGTGCCGCACCGTGCCGCTCTTCTCCGCGTCCGGGCCCACCATGATCCCCGGCGTGTCGCAGAGGAAGAGGATCGGTACGTCGTGGGCGTCGCAGAGCTGCAGAAATCGGGCCGCCTTGTCGGCGGCGTCGCTGTCGACGGCGCCGGCGAGGTGGGCCGGGTTGTTGGCGACGATGCCGATGGGCCGGCCCTCGATCCGGGCCAGCGCCGTCACCATGCCCAGCCCGAATCCGCGGCGCAGTTCCAGCACCGAGCCGGTGTCGGCCAGCGTCTCGATCACGGCCCGCACGTCGTACAGCCGTAGCCGGTTGTCCGGGATGGCGTGGCGCAGCAGCCGCTGGTCCGCGCACGACCAGTCGTCGAGCGGCCCCTGGAAGTAGGACAGGTACTGCTTGGCGACCCGGACCGCTTCGGCCTCGTCCGCGACCGCCACATCGACCACGCCGTTCGGTACCTGCACGGACAGCGGCCCCACGTCGTCGGGGTCGTACACGCCGAGGCCGCCGCCCTCGATCATGGCCGGCCCACCCATCCCGATGGTGGCGCCCTCGGTGGCGATCACCACGTCGCAGCAGCCGAGCAGGGCGGCGTTGCCGGCGAAGCACCGGCCCGACACGATCCCGACCAGCGGCACGAGGCCCGACAGCCGGCCGAAAAGGTGGAAGGCCATGACGTCGAGGCCGGCCACGCCGGGCGCGTCCGTGTCGCCGGGCCGGCCGCCGCCACCCTCGGCGAACAGCACCAGCGGCAGGCGCTGCTGCTCGGCGATGGTGAACATCCGGTCCTTCTTGATGTGGTTGAAGTGACCCTGCGTGCCGGCCAGGACCGTGTAGTCGTAGGACATCACCACGCACCGTGTCCGCTCGCTCGGGAACTGTGCCCCGTTCACCTGCCCGATGCCGGTCACCATGCCGTCGGTGGGCGTGCGGGCGATGAGGTCATCGATCGTGCGGCGGCGGCGTTGCGCCGCCACCACCAGCGACCCGTACTCCACGAAGCTGCCCGGATCGCACAGGTCGGCGATGTTCTCGCGGGCGGTGCGCTGGCCGGTGCGGCGCCGGCGCGCCACTGCTTCCGGGCGGGCCTCGTCGTGTGTCCGGGCCTGGCGCTCGACCACGTCGGCCAAGTCGGGCCGGATGTGGTCGAGATCGAGCTCGGCGGCCGCTTCCACCTGCACTTCGACCACGTCGGCGGCGGCCATCCACACCAGGGGCTGGTCGATCTCGACGGTGTCACCCGGGCCGACGGCGATCGCCGTGATGACGCCGCTCGCCTCCGCTTCGACGAGGTGCTCCATCTTCATCGACTCGAGCACGACCACGGCCTGGCCGGCGCGAACGGTGTCACCGTCGGCCACGAGGACGTCCACGACCGTGCCGATCAGCGGTGCTCGCACCGGCCGGGAGTCGTCCATCAGCACACCTTGCCAGACGAGTGCGTGTAGGCCCCAGGGCTCGCGGGTACGGGTGCGGCTGAAAAGGAGGTGCGCCATGCCGCAGGACCAGTGGTCTCCTGAGCGCGAGCGCCAGTACGAGCACATCAGGGCCAGCTACGAGGACCGAGGCGAGAACGAGGGCACGGCCGAGGAGATCGCCGCACGCACGGTGAACAAGGAGCGGGCTCGTGACGGCGAGACCCGTGAGGCCAGTGTCACCAGCATCGACGACATGTCGTCGGCCCGCCGAGGCGGGCTGCGGTCGCACTCCGGTCCCGGTGGGCGGACCTACCGGCAGCTCTACCAGGAGGCCAAGAGCCGGGGCCTGGAGGGACGCTCGAAGATGTCGAAGCGGGAGCTGGAGCAGGCCCTCGACCGCTGACCCCCGTCCTTTTGCGTTTCACGCTTCCTGAAGAACCTCACGGGTTCTCCACCAAGCGTGAAACCAGAAGGGGGGTTACTTCTTCGGGGCCTGGAACATCGGCGGCAGCGTCGCCGGCTGATAGCGGAACACCGTCTTGAGGTCGATGCCGCGGACGACGCCGCCGGCGTAGTACGTGATGCCCCAGTCGTCGATGAAGGAGCCGTCCGGGAAGACGCAGAGGTTGACCACGTCGTCCGACGACGTAGCACCCTGCTCGATCCACCCGCCGCCGGCGACGGTGTTGCCGAACTGCGACGAGCCGTTCAGTGCTGCACAGTCGACGGTGGCCGGGTTGGCACCGGTGAACGGAGGCGGCGGGACCTTCGACAGGTAGGCCACCGACGCCAACGTGGGTGCGTTGCTGTAGAGGCTCACGAGGTCGACCACGATCTTCGACTTCGCCTCGTCGTTCAGGGTCTGGAGCATGCACATCTCCGCCACGCCCGGCATGTGCACCCACGTCGACGGGTCGTTGTTCGTGCCGTAGACGGCGTACCGCGTCTGCACGACGCCCTTCTTGTCCGTGCAGTACTGCCGCGCCGCGGCCACGTCGAACCCGCCACTCGCGGCGGCGGTCGTGGTGGTGCCGGCGGCGGCGTCGCTGCCGTCCGACCCGCACGCCGTGAGCGCCAGCAGGCTCGCCATCCCGATGGCGACGGCCGCCACCCGCAGCGGGTGCATGCCGCTCATGCTTCCACCCGGGCGGCGAAGCCGATGCCCACGGTTTCCTCCCGAAGGACGGCGAGCGGGTCGCGTAGGTCGTCGACGTAGCCGAGGGCGTAGGCGCCGCGGGCGTACCCCATGAGGCGCAGGAGGTCGTCGTCGAGGGTGCGGGCGATCTCGGGTGGCACCGACAAGTACTGGTTCTCCTCTTGGCGCAACCAGGCGCGGGCGTAGGTGATGTTGACGCCGATGCGGACGGCGCTCGACCGGTTCGCCCCACCGCCGTGGTACAGGGCGCCCGTGTAGAAGAGCACCGAGCCCCGGGCCATCTCGGCCGGGACCGTGTCGCTCTCCTCGAACCGCTGCTTGTCCTCGAACCACTGGCTGCCGGGGATGACGCGGGTGGCGCCGTTCAGCGCCGTGAAGTCGGTCATGGCCCACAGGGTGTTGCACTGCACCGCGTAGCCCGCCGGGAAGGGGAAGAAGTCGAACGCCCACTGGTCGCGGTGGACGGTCTGGGCCGGTTCGTCGGGTCCGATGGCGATCAGCTGGGTGAGGTGCAACTGGATGTTGGTCGACTCGGTGAGGTGGACCCGCGCCGCCTCCAGCACCAGCGGGTGCATCACGAGCTGGCGCGCCGCCGGCGACCGGGCGATGAGCCCGCCCGTCCGCCGGGTGCGCCGGCCGCTGAAGCTGTCAGGGCCGAACGGTGTCGTCTCGAGGAACGGTGCCAGCTCGTCCTGCACCTGGTCCATGGCCGCGCCGGCCAGCTCGTCGACCACGACGCAGCCGTCGACGTCGAGGGCGGCGGCGATGTCGGCGGCGGTCGTGGTGGGCGGAAGGTGCGGGACGGTCATCGCTCAACGGTACGCCTCTTCTGTTTCGCGCTCGTTTGTCCACGCCTGGCGTGGCTCAGGCAGCGTGAAACGGGAGGGGTGACGGCTGCCGTCGACGTCGACCTTCGGCAGCAGCCGCGCCAGCCAGCGCGGGAGCCACCAGTTGGCCCGGCCGAGGAGCTCCATGGTGGCCGGCACCAGCACGACGCGCACGACGGTGGCGTCGAGGGCCACCGCGACTGCCAGCCCGAGGCCGATGAGCTTCAGGGCCCGCACGTCGGAGAGCACGAAGCTGCCGAAGACGAACACCATGATCGCCGCCGCCGCCGTGATGACACGGGCGGTGGCGGCCAGGCCGCCAGCGACGGCGCTGGCGTTGTCACCGGTGGCGTCGTACCGCTCCCGCACGGACGACAGGAGGAACACCTCGTAGTCCATCGAGAGGCCGAAGACGATGGCGAACAGCATCATCGGCACCCACGGCTCGATGGGCCCGGCGGTGATGCCGAGGGC
>DASXAI010000674.1:0-15234 GCA_036406775.1 Acidimicrobiales bacterium | reverse complement strand
AGCCTGTACGCGTGCCCGGGCCTGAAGGGCGCGTCCCGGGCCACCGTCGTCAGCTTCGACCGTCCCTACGACCACGGGTACAACAACGGATCGGCCGACTTCCTCGACCACGAGCTGTCCGTGGTCGCTCTGGCCGAGCAGCTCGGCCTCGACGTCACGTACGTCACCGACGTGGACCTGGACCGCGACCCGGGCCTGGTGCTGCGACACAAAGGCGTTGTGAGCCTCGGTCACGACGAGTACTACTCGTCGGCGATGCGGGGCGGGCTCGTGGCGGCGCGTGACGCGGGCGTGAACCTCGCCTTCCTGGGTGCCAACGCCATCTACCGCCGCATCCGGCTCGAGCCGTCGTGGGACGGACGGCCCCGCCGCCACGAGGTGAACTATCGGACGATGAGCGATCCGGCCGCCAAGTCGGACCCGAAGGCAGCCACCATCCAATGGCGCCTGGCGCCGCTCAACCTGCCCGAGGCACAGATCGTCGGCGTCCAGTACGCGTGCTCACCCGTCTCCGCCGACCTCCGCATCGTCGACCCGTCGTCGTGGGTGTTCGCGGGTACCGGCGTCATCGACGGCATGAGGCTGCCCAAGGTGGTCGCCAACGAGTACGACAGGGTGTTCCGGGGGCCGTGGACGCCTCCCAACCTGGAGGTGCTGGCGCACTCGCCGCTCACCTGCCGGGGTACGTCCGACTTCGCCGACATGGCCTATTACTCGGCGGCCAGTGGAGCGGGCGTGTTCGCGTCGGGGTCGATCCACTGGATCTGCTCGATCGACGGCCTGTGCCCCACCACCGATGAGGCGGCGGCGGTCGTGCGCCGGGTGACGGCCAACGTGCTGACCGCCTTCGCCGCCGGCCCGGCCGGCGCCGCGCACCCGAGCACGTCGAACGTGGCCGCGTTGCACGCCGGCAAAGGCGGCGCGAGCGGCGGCGATTGACTGCCCTTCCTGGGGTGCAGCCGCGCCGGTGGGTCGGCGTCGGCTGCGTAGCGTCGCCGCATGCGACGCGGAGCGGCAGCGGCCCTCGCTCTCGTGCTCGCCGTGGCCTGCTCCCAGGGCACAGGCGGCTCGTCCGTCCCGGTGCCGGCGTCGCCGCCGCCGGTGCCGACCACGGTGGCGACTTCCTCGAGCACCGCGGTGTCGTCGTCGGCGACCGTTACCACCGCCGTCGCTCCCACCGGCCCGTGTGGCGAGTCCGGGCCGGCGCCGGCGCGGTACGACCACGTCGTGTGGATCTGGATGGAGAACCACAGCGCCTCGGCCGTGCTCGGCCCCCGCGCCGCGACTCCGTTCGAGAAGGATCTCGCCGCTCGGTGCGGATCCGGCACCAACTATCACGCCGTCGGGTCACCGTCGCTGCCGAACTACCTCGGCGCCACGTCGGGCAGTAGCCAGGGCGTCCACGATGACGCCAGCCCGTCGAGCCACCGGGTCGATGCCGACAACCTCTTCCGCCAGGTACGTGCCGCCCAGGAGTCGGCACGCTCCTACGAGGAGGCGATGACGCAGAACTGCCAGCCACGACCCGCCGGTCGATACGCTGTGAAGCACAACCCGCAGGCGTACTACGTCGGCGCCGAGGACCTGGCGGCGTGCCAACGTGACGATGTTCCACTCGGTTCTCTCACCGCGGGCAGGCTCGTCGACGACCTCGACAGAGGGCAGTTGCCGGCGTTCAGCTTCATCACCCCCGATCTGTGCGACGACACCCACGACTGCGGCGTCGATCTCGGCGACGCGTGGCTCAGCCAGTGGGTCGGTCGCCTCCTCGACAGCGCGGTCTACAGGGCGGGCCGCACCGCGCTGTTCGTGGTGTGGGACGAGCCGACACCGATGCCCGTGCTCGTCGTCAGCCCCACCACACCGAGCGGCACCACGTCGCCGGCCCCGTTCGACCACTACTCGCTGCTGCGCACCACGGAGGAGCTCCTGGGCCTGCCGTACCTCGGCCAGGCGGCCACGGCCACCAGCATGCGTCCTGCCTTCGGGCTCTGACCCGGACCCGTCTGCGGACGCGCACCAGTGACGCGAGCACGTGTAACCCGTTCGTCTCCGCGCCAAGCCGGCACCACCGCGCCGAAGGAAGCCGCGCGAACGCCACGGGTCTGCGATCGCCGCAAATCGGGCTGGCCGAGCCCGGCTATGTGATATTCTTCAAATTCTTCCCCTTTCGCTTGACGGCCTTCTCGCGTCCAGTATACTCGAACATATGTTCGACGTCAAGCGGCTTCTTGAGGAGGTGACCCGGCAGGAAGAGCGCTTGTCCGCGCTCTGCGTGCAGCTCGATCCCGCAGCTGTGCCGCTCGAGCATGCCGCCTGCGTGTACGAGGCGTTCGCTCGCATGGAGAAGCTGGCAGCCGGGGCCCGTCTGCGCCTCGCCGCACGCGTCGAGGAGTCGGACCATTGGCGCCGAACGGGACACAGAACCGCGGCCGATTGGTTGGCTCATGCCGCCGGGACCACGGCCGGCGCGGCTCACGCCGAGCTGGCGACGTCCGTGCACCTCGCCCAGCTACCGGCCACGAACGACGCCCTTCGCCGAGGCGATCTCTCCACCGCCCAGGCCACCGCTGTCGCCGACGCGGCTGCTGCCGACCCGACGGCGGAGGGCCGCCTGCTCGCCGAGGCGGCAACCTCGTCCTTGCGCGAACTACGAGACGACTGCGCGCGGGTCAAAGCGGCCGCCGATCCGGATGCCGACGCCCGATACGAACGCATTCACCGGAGCCGCAGTGTTCGCTGGTTCTCCGACCACGAGGGAGCGTGGAACCTGCACGCCCGCGGCCCGGCCGACCTCGGTGCACGGGTGGTGGCGGCGCTGCGGCCGCTCATCGACGATGCCTTCACGTCAGCGCGCACCGAGGGACGCCACGAACCTGAGGCGGCCTACGCCTTCGACGCCCTCGTCGCCCTGGCGAGCCACTCCACCGACGGATCGCGACGGAGGGAGAAGTACCTCGCCCTGTTGCGAGTCGACGTCGAGGCGCTGCGGCGCGGGGCCGTCGAGGCCGACGAGTACTGCGAGCTCACGGGCATCGGCCCGGTTCCCGTGCGCGTCGCACGCGACCTGCTCGGCGAGGCCGTGATGGAGCTCGTCGTGACGCGAGGCCGCGACGTCGCCAGCGTCGTCCATCTGGGCCGGGGACCGACGGCGGCCCAGAAGATCGCGCTCCTGTGGAGCCAACCGACGTGCAGTCGCCAAGGTTGCGATCAGCTGTGGACCCACGCCGAAGTCGACCATCGCGTGCCGTGGGCCGATACGCACCGCACTGAGCTTCCCGGCCTCGACCGGCTGTGCCGCCACGACCACCGGCTCAAGACGAACGACAACTGGGCTCTGGTCGCCGGGACCGGCAAGCGCGCGATGGTGCCGCCCGGCCATCCCGACCATCCCGACAACAGCGGACGAGACCCGCCGTAACTGTTGGTGCGCGCCAACGACACCGCGGCAAATGAGCCGTTCGGCTCATGGTCGCCACCAACGTCGCGTGGTCGAGTACGCGCAAGCCACGACGCTGGAGTCGTTGGGGGAGAAGCCGACGGGAGGAAGTGACGCGTCGCATGCATCACTCGGACGCGGTTCGTCATGCCGCCTGAACGGATCCTGATCGCCCGGCGAACGCGCACGTGGCAGGAGCCGGGCGTGCCGATGTCACCGGCACCACCGCCGTGGCGGCGCAAGCGCGTGATGCTGGCGGCGGCCGCACTGGTCGTGATCGCGCTCGTCGGCGCCATTGCGTTCGTGGCGCTTCGGAAGTCCGACGACTCCGGCGCGACGAGTGCGCTGCAGGCCACGGAGGGGTCGACCACCGTGGCGGCGAACGCGCCGCCGAGCACCGTGGCCACGCCCACCACGGCGGGCGACACCACCGTGACACCGACCACGCTCGCCGCCACGCGCGCCAGCGACACCGACACCGACACCGCCACCGCCACCGCCACCGCCACCGCCACCGATACCGATGCCACCACCGGCGCCACCACGGCCCCGGCCGGGACGACGTCGCCCGCCGCGGCCACTGCCGTTCCTGCGACCACGGTGGTAGGGAGCGCACCGGCCAGTGTCGTGCCGGACTCGGCCGCCCCCGGCCCCACCGATCCGCCACCGACGTTGCCCGACGGCTCGTGGCCACCGATCCTCGCCGTGTTCGACGTGGATCAGGTGACCGTGATCGGTTGGGTGCCGAGCCAGGCGGCCTCCGAGCGGCTCTCGGCGCTCGGCACGGCCAACAGCAAGACCGGCGCGCCCGTGCAGAACAACACCGTCGTCGATCCACGGGTGCCCGCCAACGTCGGCGTGCGCGTCGTCGAACTGACCTCGACGCGCTTCCCGGCGGGGAGCGCGCTGGTCATGCCCGAGCACGCCGCCGAGTTGAATCGCGTCGTCAACATCATGAACGCGCTGCCCAATATCACGATGACGGTGATCGGGCACGCCGATCAGCGCGGCACCTCCGACGACAACCTCAAGCTGTCGCGCCAGCGCGCCCAGGCCGTCGTCGACTACCTCGTCAGTCAGGGCATCAACGCCGAGCGGTTGGCGTCGAAGGCCGTCGGCGCCGACGAGCCGCTCACGCAGGACACGTCCGACGCCGCCTACGCCCTCAACCGGCGCACCGAGTTCGTGTTCTACGGCCTCCTCGTGGGCACGTGATCCTCAAGGGAGACCGTGCGCAGCGAGCGGGCCCGCCACGATCGGCGACAATGGCGCCATGGCCGTGGAACACAGCGACACCAACACGTTTCGTGACGCCCGGTTCACGTCCGTCGACCTGACGGGAGCGACGTTTCGCGACTGCGATTTTCGCCACGTGAAGGTGGTCGACTCGTGGCTGATCGACGTCAACTTCTCGGGCCTGATCGAGCACTTCTTCGTCAACGATGTCGACGTCGCTCCGATGGTGGAGGCTGAGCTCGATCGCCGGAACCCGGAGCGCGTGCCGCTGCGAGAGATGCAGAGCGCCGACGACTACCGCGCCATGTGGGCGACACTCGAGCGGCTGTGGTCCGACACGGTCGCTCGGGCTCGGAAGCTGCCGGAGTCGATGGTCCAAGAGCGCGTCGACGACGAGTGGTCCTTCGTCGAGACGTTGCGGCACCTCGTGTTCGCCACGGACGCGTGGGCGTTCCGGACGGTGCTGGACGAGCCCATGCCGTTCGACCGGCTCGGCCTGACCCACAGCGCCTACCCCCGCCAGGACGCCATCGCCCTCGGCGTCGACCTCGACGCCCGGCCGACGCTGGACGAGATCCTCGCGGTGCGGGCCGACCGGATGGCCCGGGTGCACGCCATCGTCGACGGCCTCACGGAGGCGGAGCTCGAGCGCACGTGCCACCGGCCGCCGGCGCCGGGCTACCCCGACGAGCCCCGGACGGTGGGTCGGTGCCTGCGGGTGGTGATGGACGAGGAGTGCGAGCACCGCCGGTACGCCAACCGTGACCTCGCCGTGCTGGAAGCCCGCCTCGGAGACGCCCCGCCGGCGTAGGGGTCGTGCGAACCGTCGCGAGCGACACCTTGTCGCGACGGACATCCCATCGCGACCGACACCACGTCGCGACCGACACCACGTCGCGACGTGTCGCGTCGGTCGTCGGCGAGCGGGTTCCAGTGAGATACGGTCCGGACCTAGAATGTGGAGGGCGTGGTCAGGCAGCACGAAGCGGTCGGCGGTCCGCTTTCGATGAACGACATCCTCCGATGAACCCCATGACGGAGACGGGCGTCGTCGTGGCGCGCCCGTCGTCGGCCTTCGTCGACGAGTTCCTCAAACCGGTGCAGGCCCTGCTCCACGTGGACACGGTGACCGTCTTGCTGCTCGACCGCGACCGGTCGCACCTGGTCGCCCGGTGGGCCGTCGGCCTGGAGGAGGAGGTGCACCAGGGCGTCCGGGTCCCCGTCGGCCGGGGTTTCGCCGGGCGGGTCGCCTTGACCCGTGCGCCGGTGACGATCGACAACGTCGGCCCCGATGCCGTCGTCAATCCGATCTTGTGGCGCAGGGGCCTCCAGTCGATGGTGGGTGTGCCGCTGACAGTGCAGGACCGACTCCTCGGCGTGATCCACGTCGGCAGCCTGCAGCGACGGCGGTTCGGCGACGACGACATCGCCGCGCTGCAGTCGGCCGCCGAGCGGATCGCCTTGGCGGTGAGCCTGCAGCAGGCGGCCGAAGAGCGCACCGCGGCGCGAACGGTGCAGGAGAGCCTCCTGCCGACGGGCCTGCCCGAGGTGGAGGGTCTCGAGTTCGCCTCTCGGTTCGTCACGGCGGAGACGTTCGGCGTGGGTGGTGACTGGTTCGATGCGTTCAAGTTGCCCGACGACCGGGTCGGCATCATCATCGGTGACGTCGCCGGCGCCGGGCTGCGGGCGGCGGTGGTGATGGGGCGGTTGCGGAGCGCTCTGCGCGCCTACGCCATCGAGTCGGACAACCCGGGCGCCGCCCTGGCGCGCCTCCACCGGAAGTTCGCGCACTTCGAGCCGTCCGAGATGGCCACGGTGATGTACGTCGTCGTGGCGACCGACTTGTCGACGTTCACCGTGGCATCCCTGGGTCACCTGCCGCCGGTCATCGCGTTCCCCGATCGGGAAACGGCGTTCCTCGACTGCATCCCCAGTCCGCCGATCGGTGCGCCGCTGCCCGGGCCGCCCGTCGACCTCGTTCGGACACTCGAGCCGGGCGCCACCGTCGGCTTCTACACCGACGGGCTCGTCGAGCGCCGCGGGCAATCGATCGACGATGGGCTGGAGCAACTACGCGCCGCCTTCTTCGCCGGCGACCCCGAAGACGTGTGCGCCGCCGTGATGAGCGACCTGATCGGCACGTCGGCCGTGCAGGACGACACGGCCCTCCT
The DNA here is from genome assembly GCA_036406775.1 of Acidimicrobiales bacterium. GTDB lineage: Bacteria > Actinomycetota > Acidimicrobiia > Acidimicrobiales > Ilumatobacteraceae > DASXAI01. Next base: position 8,388 of record DASXAI010000674.1, on the reverse strand, counting down.
GGTGTTCCGTCGGGTCTGACCACTCGGACACAGCCCGGCAGAATTCATCCTGAGGAATGTGCCGCGGCGGGCCGTCCGGTGCGACAATGCCGTGGAGACGATCTCGACTCCGACAAGGGGGCCTCGTGGCACGAGAAGCGTTTGATGTGGTGTTTGATGTGGTGGTCCTCGGCACAGGCGCCGCCGGCCTGACGGCCGCCATTGCCGCCAGTGAGGGCGGCGCCCGCGTCGGTCTGTTCGAGAAGGCCGACAAGGTCGGCGGGACGACGGCGTGGTCGGGTGGCCAGGTGTGGATCCCGAACAACCCGCACATGCCGGACGTCGGCGTGAAGGACAGTCGCGACAACGCGATCACCTACATCATGTCGCTGTCGCGCGACATGATCGACCGCCGGCTGGTGGAGGCGTACGTCGATGCCGGCCCGGAGATGGTGTCGCTCCTCGAGGCGAAGACGCCGGTGCAGTTCTACGCCGTTCCCGGCATGCCCGACTATCACCCGGAGTTTCCCGGCGGCAGCCCCGGCGGCGGCCGCACCATCGAGTGCCCGATCAATCCCTTCGACGAGCTGGGGCCGTGGGCCGACCGCGTGACGCCATCGCCCTACTACGCCAATCCGCACATCACAATGAGCGAGACGCCGCTCGGCAAGGCAGTGCCCGAGCCGCCGTCCGACGAGGAGATCGAGCGACGCAAGATCCACAACGAACGGGGCTGCGGCCAGGCGTTGGTCGGCCGCCTCCTGCGCGCCTGCCTCGACCGTGGCATCGAACCGCGCCCGTCGACGGCGGCGCGCGAACTCGTGGTCGACGGTGGCGAGGTGGTGGGTCGTGAGGTGACCGGTGTGGTGTTGGAGAACGGCGAAGAAGTCACAGCGAGGAAGGGCGTCGTCCTCGCGACCGGCGGTTTCGAGTGGAACGACGACTACCGGCGCGCCTTCCTGCGGGGGCCGATGACGCACCCGGTGTCCATCCAGACGAACACCGGCGACGGCCTGCGCATGGCCATGAAGGTCGGGGCGATGCTCGGCAACATGCGAGAAGCGTGGTGGGTGCCGGTGGCCGCCGTGCCGGCCGAGGAGAACCCCATGGAGCGCCTCCTCGTCATGGGCCAGCGGACCCTGCCCGGGTCGATCATGGTGAACAGGCAGGGCCGGCGCTTCACCAACGAGGCGGCGAACTACAACGCCTTCGGGGCGGCCTTCCACGTCGAGAACGTCAGCCGGTTCGAATACGCCAACTTGCCGTGCTGGCTCGTCTTCGACCAGGGCTACATCGACCGCTACGGCTTCCGCGTCGCCGCCGGTGCCGGAGGCAACAGCGGTGCCCCGCCGTGGCTGCTGCGGGCGCCCACCCTGCGGGAGCTGGCCGAGGAGTTGGAGATCCCAGCCGACGAGCTCGAGGGCACGGTCGCCCGCTGGAACGCCAACTGCGCCGAGGGCCGCGACCCCGACTTCGGACGGGGCGACAGCGCGTTCGACTGCTGGTGGGGTGACCCCTACCGCAAGGGCTGCCGTGACGCCACGCTCGGGCCGCTCGACCGCGGCCCGTTCTACGCCATCGAGGTCCACAGCGGCTCGCTCGGCACCAAGGGCGGGCCGCGCGTCGATGCCGACGCGAGGGTGCTCGACCTCGACGGCGAGCCGATCGCCGGGCTCTACGCCGCCGGCAACGTGATGGCGTCGCCGTTCGGGATGACCTACGGCGGACCCGGCGGCACCATCGGGCCCGGCATGGTGTTCGGCTTCCTGGCCGGCCGCCACGCCGCGGCACGACGCTGACCGCGCCCCCGAGTCACCACTCGAGCGGGAGACTGAGCAAAGCGATCTGGCCGCCGTGGGCCAGCGGCGGCTCGCCCCCCACCAGCCGGTACTCGGGGATCACGCGGTGCCACTCGACGACGGCGGTCTGGAGCTCGTTGCGAGCGAGGTGCGAGCCGAGGCAGCGGTGCTCACTGGCCCCGAAGGCGATGTGGTGGTTCGGCGTCCGGTCGATGATCGCCTGGTCGGCGTCCGGGAACTGGCGCGGGTCACGGGTGGCGGCCTGGATGGTCAGCAGCACCATCTGGTCCTTCTTCATCGGGCAGCCGTGGAAGTCGACGTCGCGGTTCAGCTTCCGGCCCATGCTCACGATCGGGTAGACGCGCAGGAACTCCTCGACGGCGCCCGGCACGAGGGTGGGGTCGGCCACGAGGCGGTGCCGGTCGTTGTCGTGGGTGGCGAGGTGGTAGAAGCACCAACCGAGTTGGCTCTTCATCGTGTCCAGGCTGCCGAGGGTGAGCGTCACCATGATGTCGAGCAGCTCGTCGTCGGGCAGGGTCTGGCCGTCGACGGTGGCCTGCATGAGGTGGGAGACGAAGTCGACGTCCGGATCCGCCGGTCGGGCGCGGCGCTCGGCCACGAGGTCGCGCCAATAGTCCGAGATGTCGTTCCAACCGCTCATCATCCGGGCCTGGTCCTCGGGCGTCCCGCCCGATGCGCCCGACATGCGCCGCACGCACGACACGAAGAAGTCGGCGTCGCCGTCCGGCGGCAGCCCCATCGACAGCAGGAAGACCTTGACCGGGAAGGCGTCGGCGAACGTCGACGTGAAGTCGCAGTGGCCGTCGCCCGCGAACGACGCGATCGTCTCGTGCGCCAGCCGGGCGACATCGGGCGCCAGCTTGGCCACCGAATGGGGAGCGAACCACCGGTTCATCGTGTGCCGGTACTTCATGTGCTGGGGCGGGTCGATGAACGACGGCAGGAACCGATACGGCGGGTCCGGCTCGGTGGCGCGGATGGAACGGTTCGAGAACAGCTCCGGGTTCTGGAAGGCCTCCCGGATGTCGTCGTAGCGGGTCAGGACCCAGTAGTTGCCGGCCCGGTTCCAGAAGAACCGGTGCTCTTCCCGGAGCCGGTCGATCTGCTCCCAGTGCCACAGCGCCGGCGCCACCGCCGTCGCCAGATCGAACTCGATCGACGGGTAGTCGGCCATGGACTCTTTCTACTCAACTCGCGACCCAGTCAACTCGCCGCCTCGTCAAGTCGCCATTTCGTGCCCACCACCGTCCATCCCCGCCGGCCGGACCGTAGACCGGCGTGGGGATGACCTCGGTGCTCGCCGCCCAGTCGACCGTCGGTCTCGGCGTTCCCGCCATCGTGGGCGTCCTGCTCGTGGCCGACGCCGGCGTCCCAATCCCGTTCCCGACCGATCTCCTGCTCATCGTCCTGGGAGAACGGGCCGCCAGCGGCGTCATCCCGCTGTGGGCGGCCGTGCTCGCGGTCGAGGTGATCGCCGCGGTCAGCACCCTGGTGCTGTTCCACGTGTGCCGTGGTCCCGGCTACCGGCTCGTAACCCGATTCGGGCGGTTCATCGGGCTGACGGCGGAGCGGATGGCCCGCGTGACCAGCGCCATCGAGCGCCGAGGTCAGGTCGGTCTGGCGACGGGGCGAGCGACGCCCGGCTTGCGCACGCTGACGGTCGTCGCCGCCGGCGGCGCCGGCTTGCGGGCCCGCCGGGCCGTGCCCGCCCTCGCCATCGGCAGCACCATCTTCCTCCAGCTCCATGTCGTGCTCGGCTACCTGGTGGGACCGGGTGCCCGCGAGCTCGTCGCCCGCGCCGCGGCGCCGGTCCTCGTGGTGGTCGCGACCATCGCCGTGCTCGCCGTCGTCGCCTGGTTGATCGCGCGCTGGCACCACCGTCGCGCCGAGGCGCCGGCGCTCTGGCACGAGGGCCTGTGCCCCGCCTGCCTCGCCGTCGCCGCCATCGACGTGTGGAGGCCGGCCCGTGTCAGCGTCGCACGTGCAACATCACCCTCCAGCCGCGTGGCGCAACCGGGTGATTGACGGTGCGGACGTCGGTTGCATCGATGCGGCGGAACGCCTCGTCGACCAGGTGCCACAGCACCGCGTCACCCGGATGACGTGACATCGAGGTGAGCAGGTGGCCGCCCCGGGCGAGTTGGTCCTCGACCTGGGCCAGGAACCGACCCGGGTCCTCGATGTAGTAGAGCACCTCGCTGCACACCACGACGTCGGCCGGCGCGGCGTGGTCGCTGCGAACGTCACCCACCCGGAAGCACGTGCGGTTGTCGCCACCCAGGCGGCGCCGGGCCTGCTGGATGGCGACGGCCGAGCCGTCGATGCCGGTGTAGGACAGGAACGGGATGTGGGCGATCTTGGCCCGCAGCAGGCCCGAACCGCAGCCGAGGTCGAGGATGCGGGCGGCCCGGCCCACCGCTTCGAGATAGCCCACGAGCACGCTGTAGCGCGGCTGTTCCTCCGGGCGGTCGAGGGAGGTGGAGCGGGAAGTGGAGCTCGAAGTGGACCTCGAATGCGCGTTGTGCCAGTCGGACGCTGTCCACTGTGCGGCGCGGTAGGGGCGCAGATGGGCCTGGATGAGGGCGTCGCGCGCCACATAGCGGGCCGTGGCGGCGGTCCGGCTCACGTGGCGGGCGACATCGACCATCCCGGTCGCACCTTTCCCGCCGGCGCCAGGCCCAATCGTGCCGGTGTGCTACGTGTCCGTCACGCTCAGGGCCTCGGACAGCTCGACCTCCTCGTCGAACAACACCGCCGGCTCGGCCGGGGCTCGGGCCGGGAGGAAGCTCCATGCCACGAAGGCGGCGCACAGGACGACCAGCGCCGCCGTGGCGTAGACGACGCGCATGGACACGACGAAGGCGTGGCGGGCCTCGGCGACGATCCGCTGACCGACGGTCCCGCCCACGGTGGCCGCCGCGGCCAGGGCCTTGCCGATGGAGTCCTTGACGTCGGGGCGCACGGCGGCGGGAGCGAAACCGGCCTCCCCGATGACGGCGTGGTAGCGCAACGCGAAGATGCTGCCGAGCACGGCGACGCCGAGGGCGCCGCCGGTCTGGCGGGTGGTGTCGTTGACGGCCGAGCCGACACCCGCCTTCCCGGGCGGCAACGAGCCCATGATCGACTCGGTGGCCGGCGCCGTGGTGAGGCCCATGCCGGCGCCGAACATCAGGCGCACCAGTGCGCCACCGACGAACGACGACATGATCGTGTCGGACGCGTAGAAACACAGAGCGCCGGCCACGATGAGGAGGCCGGCCACAACCACCCGTTTGGTGCCGAACCGGTCCACGAACTTGGGCGCCTGCGGCGCCAGCCCCATGATCCCGACGGCTACCGGTGCCGTCATCAGGCCGGCCTCCAACGGCGAGTAGCCCAACACGAACTGGAAGTACTGCGTCAGCAGGAAGGTGGAACCGAACAAGGCGAAGAACGTGAGGGTGATCGTCCCCGACGCGGCCGAGAAGCGTGGGTTCTTGAAGAACCGGACGTCGAGCATCGGGTGATCGCTGTGGAGCTCCCAGCCGAGGAAGACGGCCAGCACGGCGGCGCCACCAACGAGAGCGCCGACGACCTTGGCGTCGGTCCATCCGAGATTGGGGGCTTCGATGATCCCGTAGAGCAGGAGCGTCAGGGCCACGATCGACAACAGGGCGCCGATGGGATCGAGCCGGCCCTCGTCCGGATCACGGGAGTCGGGTACGAAGAAGTAGGCGAGGATCACCGCCGCCGTGCAGATCGGGACGTTCACCAGGAACACCGAACCCCAGGCGAAGTGTTCGAGGAGCAGTCCGCCGGCGAGGGGGCCGATCACGATCCCGAGTCCGGCCACGCCGGCCCAGATGCCGATGGCGCGGGCCCGTTCCCGACCGGCGAAGCTGTTGGTGAGGATCGACAGCGTCGTCGGGAAGATGAAGGCGCCGCCGATGCCCATGAGCCCACGGGCGACGATGAGCATCGGCGCTGAACCGGCCTGGGATGCCAGGGCGGAGAAGGCGCCGAACAGCACGAGCCCGGCCATGAGGGCCTTCTTCCGGCCGAAGCGGTCGCCGAGTGACCCGGCCGTCAGCAGGAGGCCGGCGAACACGATCGTGTACGAGTCGATGATCCACTGGAGCTGCGATCCCTCGGCGCCGAGCTCGCGCACGATCGACGGCAGGGCCACGTTGAGGATGGTGTTGTCGATGCTGATGACCACCAGGGCCAGGCACACCACACCGAGCGTCATCCACCGCCGGTGGTACGCCTGCTCCGGTGTCAGCGGCACCCGGCCCGCTCCCAATAGGCAGCGGCGGCCGCGGCGATCACCTCGGCGCAGGTGTCGAGGGGCACGACGGTGGAGTCGAGGACGAGGTGGTAGAGGCGTGCGTCGGCCGGGTCGCGGTCGAGGACGCGTTGGACGAATTGACTCCATGCGCGGTCGGCATCGGCCTGATGGGCCCGGGCCGCTTGCTCGTCGGCGCCTTCGATCGTCATGCCCTGGCGGAGGCGGCGTTCGGCGGGGCCGTCGAGGCGCACGTGAAAGGCGAACGGCTGCCCGGCGAGGACCACCGCGCCCCCGCGGCCGAGGATGACCCCGCCGCCCGACGCGACGATGTTGGAGATGCTGGCCGTCACGCTGCGGCGCAGCACCTCACGGGGGTTGAGGTCGCGCTCGTCCGGGACGGGGATGCCGAGACCGGCGCTGAGGTGGGCGAGCGTCGCGGCGAGACGTCCCGGCGGAGTGTGGCGCCGTTCTTCGTCGCTGAGGCGCTCCATGATCGCCTCGGCGCGGCGCGTGTCGGGGCCGTGCAGGAGCCGGTCGAAGAACGGCAGTTGCAGTCGGGCCGCGGCCGCCGGTGCCACGACGCTGCCGCCGGCTCCGTAGGTGGCCGAGATCGTCAGCACCCGGCTCTGCTCCATGCCGTGCGACGTTACGCCCGGTCAGGTCGCGGGGAACGGGTCGACGATCTTCCAGAAGCTCGGGACGTTCTCCTCGCCGAGGAAGCTGGCCAGGTTGCGTACCTCCGGCGGCACGTGGCCGTCGACGTCCGTGAAGCCGTACTCGCGCGCGAGCGTGCTCGCCGCGAACGACCGTCCGGACCGGTCGAGCACGGCCGGGTCCGTGGCGAGAGCGGCGACGGCCCGCCCCGAGAAGCGGGGTGACTCGCCCACACTCAGGTCCAGGCCCGCCAGCCGCAGCGTGCCGTCGTCGTCAGGCGTGGCTCCGGCCATGATGCGCTCGGTCAGCACCAGTCCCGGCCAGAGCGACACGACGGCGATGCCGTGCTCGCGCAGCTCGAGGGCGGCGTCGTGGGTCAGCTTGTCGATGCCGGCCTTCCCGATGCCGTAGGGGACCGAGAGGATGTAGTCGACGGCGCCGTGCGACGAGACATTGACGACGAGCCCGGCGCGCCCCGGAAGCATCTGGCGCACGGCGAGCGTGGTCGCGACGTACATCGAGCGCGGGCCGACGGCCAGGCACGCGTCCAGTTCCGTGAACGGGATCTCCCAGAATCGCTTCCCGACCATGCGGGAGAAGTCGGGTGATGCGTTGTTGACGAGGATGTCGAGGGCGCCGTGCTCGGCGGCGACGCGCTCGAAAACGGCCTCGACCTGCGCGTCGTCGCGGTGGTCGCACGCCAGCGCCACACCGTGACCGCCTTCGGCTTCGATCTCGTCGACGGCCGAGAGCAGGCCCGGGTTCTCGTCGGTGGCCGCCAGCGTCCGGCCGGTCACGTAGACGGTGGCGCCGCACGCCCCCAGTTCGACGGCGATGCCCCGGCCGATGCCCTTGCTGGCGCCGGCCACCAGCGCGACCTTGCCGGTCAGATCGAACGACATGTGGCACTCTGCCACCGCGATCCACTGCTGCGCACGCCTCGCGGGCCACACTCGCGCCGTGCACGCGGCCTACGACGTGGAGGAGTGGCACGATTTCGCTCTGGCCGCCGCCGGCGCGGCGGCCGCGCTGGCCGGTCTCCTCGTCGTCGCCGTGTCCATCAACATCCGGGAGATCGTTGCGACGCGGAGTCTCACCCGGCGCGCCGGCGTCGCCCTCGCTTCGCTCACGGCACCGCTCGTCCTCGCCCTCGTAGTTCTCATCCCAATTGGCACCCCGAGCGCCTCGCCCGGTGTACTCGGCTCGCTCGTGCTGGTGACCGGCATCGTCACCGGCATCGGCCTCGGGCGGTTGGTCCTGCCGCCGCAGCTCTCGTCACAGCGAACGATGGTGCAATGGGCGTTCGGTGAGCTGGTGCCGGCGGTGCTGCTCGTCGTGCCCGCCTGCCTCGCCGGCCTCGGCCTGGCGACGGGCAGCCTCGGCGGCCTCTACTGGCTGCCGGTGGCCGTGGTCGCCGGCATACTCGGCGGGTTGGCCCAGGCGTGGGTGCTGCTCATCGAGATCCTGCGCTAGCGCTGGAACTCCCACACGATCACGCCCGGCAGGCCGACGTAGGCCGCTCGGTTGGCGTCGGGGATCAACTCGGCCGCCGGTGTGGCGACGGCCTGATCGGTGAGAAGCGGCTCCTCGCACGACAGCACCGTGAGCCCGTTGGCCGCCGCCGCTCCCACGTAGGCCGATGCCAGGTGGGGATGGAGCCGCATGAAG